>SKMG01000394.1 GCA_007121175.1 Trueperaceae bacterium
CCACTTGACGCTCCCCCTCCCAACCCCTATCATGGGCTTACCCTGAGTTTCTCGGGGTGACGACGGAGGGAGCGCCATGCCGCCACGCCCGCTGAAGCAGTTTCGCATCCTGGACGCGCTGCGCGAATCCTGGGAACGCGACGGTCGGCAGCCGGACCTGAGCGGGCTGGCGCGCGAGTTCGGGATCAGCTATCCGACGCTCCGTGAGCACCTTGCGGCGCTCGAAGCGAAGGGGCATCTCAGCGTCACCTCGCGCGGCCCCGGCCGCAGCCCCGAGATCCGATTGCTGGACGACCTGCTCGGCGGCGCGATCATGCCCGGCCACGGCGTCCCCGTCTACGGCGAGATCGTCGCCGGCCTCCCCTTGGGCAGCTACCCCGAGCCGGAGGGTTACCTGCGCATCCCGGGAGAGGCGGAGGGCTTCGCCCTGCGGGTGCGCGGCGACTCCATGGCGGAGCGCATCGAGGACGGCGATCTGGTGTTGCTCTCCCCCCGCCTGCCGCAGCGCTCGGGCGAGATCTGTGCGTTGCGCGTCGGAGACGACGAGGCGACCCTGAAGTACCTGGACTGGAGCGGCGCGCAGCCCAGCCGTTATCGGCTGCGCCCCCACAACCCCGACTACCCCACCCTGGAGATCGAGGCCGCCGAGGTGCACGTCGACGGCGTCTTCCACGGCCTCCTCCGCGGCGCGATCATCCAGGAGCTCATGACGGAAGGGGGGCGACGCACGCTCTAGCTCGCCTCCCCACACGCGCGAAGGCACATCCGCGACCGCCGCCAAGCAGGAGGATGTGCCCTCGTCTCGCCCTATCTGGGCCTCACGGCCCCACCGGTGCCACGTCCCTCGTGGCACTCCCAAAGGGACGTCGATGGACACGCTCTTCCAGCTCCCCACCCCTCCGAAGCCGCGGCGCGCGCCTGCAGCGCGCGGACCCACGGTGCGTCAGTCCGCAGCGCCCGAGTCCGCAGCGCCCGAGTCCGCGGCGCGCGGGCCGCGGCAGGGCAGCGCCACCCAGGTGGTCGCCCTGTTGCTCGATCCGCTGCCGCTCTGGCTCGCCGAGCGGCACGATCCCACCCTCGCCCGCACCCCCGCCGCCGTCATCCAGGACGGACGCGTAACGCACGCCAATGTCCCTGCCCGCCGCCTCGGCGTGAGCCGCGGCATGCGCGTGGAGGGCGCTCGCCTGCGCGCAGAGCATCTCGTCGCTCTCGAGCCGGACGGGGTCGAACTGGCCCAGGCGTGGCAGGGCGTGCTGCGCGACCTCTCCGCCTGGACGCCGTGGCTCGTCGGGCGTCGGCAGGGGCTCGCGCTGCTGCGCGCCACCCCGCACGAGGCGCAGGCGCTGGCCGAGACCTTCGAAGGTCGCGTGGGGGTGGCGCCGGACCGGCAGACCGCCGAACTGGCCGCCGCCGCGACGCGCCCCGCCACGGTCCGCACCGTCCCGCCGGGCGACGAGGCGGAGTTCCTGGCGCGGCTCCCGCTCCGCTTCCTGCGCGCCGTGGGGCTCTCGGAACGTGATCTCACCCGCCTGCACTGGCTCGGGCTCGCCACCGCCGGCGACCTCTCGCGCTGGAGCGTCGAGCAGCTCGAGGGCTACCTGGGCGCTGCCGGCCGCGCGCTGCGCCCGTACCTGCACGGCCCCCGCGACGCCGAGCTCCCGAGCTGGGCGCCGCCGGCGGCGCTGCGGCGCCACCTCGCCTTCGACCAGCCGCTGTTCGAGCCCTTCGAGCTCGAGGGAGCCATCGACCACCTCTCCAGTGCCCTGGCCGAGGCGTTGGAGGGAAGCGCTGCTCGGCGGCTCACGCTCGTCGCCGAGGTGGGGGGAGTGGCCATGCCCGCCAGCCGCCTCGCCAAGCGCCCCATGCGCGAGAGCGGACAGATCCGGCGCCAGGCGCTGCTGGCGCTCTCCGACTGCGGCGCCGCGCCGGTCGGCGTGGACGCCCTCACGCTCGAGCTCGACGAACGCGCCCGCCTCTCGGAGCAGGAGGGCCTGTGGGCCACGCGCAGCCAGCGCGATCGTGCCCAGGAGGCGGTGCTGGAGCGCTTCCCGGGCTCGCTGCGACAGGTGCGCTGGCGCGACCCCCACGCCCCCGCCGTCGATCACGCCTGGAGCTGGGAACCCGTGTCCGCCGAGGGTCCGGCAGGCGCCGCCACATCCGCAGATGCCTCGGTGAGCCGGCGCCGCGACGACGCCGTCCCGCTCTTCGCCGCAGGCCCCGAACACCTCGAGCCGATCGTGCTCGGCGCGCCGGCCGAGGCGCAGCGGCCGCGCTCCGGTGCCCGCCACGATCGTCTCCCCAGGCCGCCCCTGCGGGCTCCCCTGTACCAGGTCGACCTCGCCGCGCTCGAGAACGAACGCGCCGAGCGTTGGCCGGGGGAGCGGGGCCGCCTGACCGGGCGCGTCCTGCGCGCCGCCTGAGCGGGCGCGCCGTCGACACGGAGCACCGACCGTGCGCCGGCTGATGGTCCCGCTCCAGGTCCAGCCTCCGCGCGGGACACCGCGCGCCCTGCGCTGGGTCGATCCCGCCGGCAGCACCCGGAGCGCCCGGGTGGCACGCGTGCTCGACGACTGGGACTACGCCGGGCGCTGGTGGGAGGACGAGGTGCTGAGGCACTACCTGCTGCTCGAGACCGAAGCCGGGCACACGCTCGAGATCTACCGGGAAGGGGATGCATGGTGCCTCTCGCGCGTCAGCGACTGAACGCCGTGCTCTGCGCGCACTCCTCCTTCTCCTTCGGCGCGGGCGTGAGCGGCCCCACCACGCTGGTGCGGCGCGCCGCCGAGCTCGGCTACGACGCCATCGCCCTCACCGACACGATCAACGTCACTGGCGGCGCCGAGCTGTTCGCCGCCGCCCGCGAGCACGGCATCCGGGCGCTCATCGGCGCCACCTTGCCGGTTCGCATCGACGACGAGGTCTACTCCTTGGTCGCGATCGCCGCCTCGCGCAGCGGCTACCGCACCCTGAACGAGCTCATCACCCACGCCCATGCGCGTGACGAGCGCGACGTCCCCTGGCCGGTCCTGCTCTCGCACACGGCTGACCTGATCGTGCTGACCGGCGGGCGTGGCGGTCTGCCCGCCCGCCTGCTCGCAGCCCGGCGGGTGAACGCGCTCGAGGAGCGCATGCGCGAGCTGCACGGCGCCTTCCCCGAGCGCCTCTTCGTGCAGCTGTTCCACGACCGCCTCCCCTGGGACGCCCGGCGCGCGCGGGTGCTGCGGCGTTTCGCCCAGAGCCTCGCGCTCCCCACCCTCGCCGCGCTAGAAGTCCGCTTCGCCAGGCCCGAGGACTACCGCCTCTTTGATGCGCTGGTCTGCGCGCGCCTGGGCATCTCGGTACAAGAGCCCCACCCCGATCGCCCCCGCAACACCGCCGGCGCTATGGCCGGCCCCGCCGAGGTCGCGGAGCGACTGCCCTTTCCCGAGGCGCTGCAGAACGCCACCTTCGTAGCCGAGACGGCCGCGTTCGATCTGCTGCCGGAGCGGCTCGTCACTCCCGCGGCGCGCATCCCGGCCGGCCTCACGGCCGATCAGCAGCTCGAACGCCGCTGCTTCGAGGCACTGCTCGCCCGCTACGACGTATCGGCGCTACCGGCTGCGCGGCGCAAGCTCGAGGAGGAGCTCGCCACCGTCCGGGCGCTGGGGCTGGCCGAGTTCTTCCTGGTGGCCGCGGAGGTGACCGACTACTGCCGTTCCCACGGCATCCTGGCGGCCGGCCGCGGCAGCGCCGCCGCCTCGATCTGCTGCTACCTGCTGGGCATCACGGCGGTCGATCCGGTGAAGCACGACCTGCTGTTCGAGCGCTTCTTGCACACCGGCAAGGCGACGATGCCGGACGTCGACATCGACATCTCCTCCGCGCGGCGCGACGAGGTGATCGCCTGGGTAGAACACCGCTTCGGCGCCGCCACCGAGGCGATGGTCTGCAACAAGATCACCTACCGCCTGCCGCTCGCCATCCAGGACCTAGGACGGGCGCTGGGGCTGCCGATGGAGCTGCGCACCCGGCTGTCGCGCTCGCTGGGGCGCGACTTCCGGCACCTCTCGCCCAGGCGCGCGCGCGAGGCGGCCGTCGCCTTCGACGAGGTCCTCGGCGAGGCGCCGGCCAAAGAGGTGCTGATCGACCTGCTCTCGGCGATGGAGCCCTCCCACCCGCGGCACCTCGCGCCGCACTCGGGCGGCGTGGTGCTCTCGCGCGAGCCGCTGACGCACTACGCGCCGCTCGAGCGCTCCTCTGGCGGCATCAAGATCGTGCAGCTCGACAAGGACGATGCCGAGGCGCTCGGGCTCATCAAGTTAGACCTCTTGGGCCTGCGCATGCTCGCCGCGCTCGAGCGTGCGCGCGAGGAGGTGTTCCGGCTCGAGGGCACCTGGCTCGACCTCGGCGAGCTGCCCGACGACGCGCGCGTGTGGGACCTGATCAGCGCCGGCGCCACGCTCGGCCTCTTCCAGGTCGAGAGCCCCAGCCAGATCCACACCTCGCGCGTGATGCGCGCGCGCACCTTGCGCGATCTCGCCCACCAGATCGCGCTCATCCGCCCCGGCCCCATCCAGTCGGGCACGGTGCACCCCTACCTGCGCCGGCGCCAAGGGCTCGAGCCCACCAGCTACTGGCACCCGAGCCTGGAGGCGGTGCTCGGCAAGACCTACGGCGTGCTGCTGTTCCAGGAGGACGTGCTGCGCATCGGGGTGCACTTCGCGGGCATGTCGTGGATAGAAGCCGACCGCTTCCGCAAGAAGGTCTCCTCCTTCCGAGACGTCGCCGACATCGAGCCCGACCGGCAGCGCTTCATCGAGGGCGCCCAGCGGCACGTGGGCGCCAGCGCCGAGGAGGCCGAGCAGGTGTTCGAGGCGGTGAAGTCGTACCAGGGCTTCGGGTTCGCCGAGTCGCACGCCTGGGCTTTCGCCATCCACGCCTACGCCTCCGGTTGGCTGCGGGTGCACTACCCCGCCGAGTACCTCGCTGCGATCATGACCGAGGAGCCCGGTATGTGGTCGCCGTCGACCAAGCGGCACGAGGCCCGCACCTGGGGCGTGCCCTTCGTGCCGCTCGACGTCAACCGCTCGGGCGTGCACTACCGCGTGGAATGGGCGCGGCACGAGGGTAAGCGCGTCAAGGCGGTGCGGCCGCCGCTCTGCGCGGTCAAGGGCGTCTCGACCGATGCCGCCCGCAGCGTGATGCTCGAACGGCTCCGGCACGGCTCGTTCACCTCCGTCGACGACCTCTACGGGCGCGCGCCGCTCGACCGTGACGTCCTCGAGGCGCTCGTGCGGGCGGGCGCGCTCGACGCCCTGGCGCCGCGGCGCGAGGCGCTCTACCGCATCGGCGTGCTGACCGGCACGGCCCCCTCAGGCGAGCGGCCGCTGCTCGCCGCGCCCACCCCCACGCCCGGCCTCGAGCCGCTGGGGACCGAGGGGCACCTGGTGTGGGACATGCACACCACCCGCTTCTCGACCTTAGAGCTCCATCCGCTCGACGTGATCCGCGATCAGCTCCGGGAATGGGGGGCCATCAGCCTGGCGCAGGTCGGGCGGCGGGCGCGAGGATCGCGGGTGCGCACCGCAGGGCTGGTGGTGAGCCGTCAACGCCCGCCGACCGCCAAGGGCTTCGCGTTCTACGTCATCGAAGACGGGCCCCAGCGAGCGCAGCTGATCATCAGCCCCGACCTGTGGAGCTCGCATCGGACGCTGGTACGTGACGCGGCGATCCTGGTGGCCGACGCGACGATCGTCGACACCGGCTACCAGCTGACCCTGAAGGCCGAGACGCTGGCGATGGCGGAGGGACCCTTCGCGGTGCGGGGCTACGAGTTCGGCTGACGCGCCTTCACTCCTCGTCGAGCGGCACGCTCGCCACCACCAGCAACCGATTGGGCGTCTTCTCCGGTCCAGCGCTGCGCGCCATGAACCGCTCGACCAGGGCGATCAGCTCCTCGTTCAGCGTGCGCGCGTCCTGTGCGCTGAGGTGCAGATCGACCGTCCAGTCGGTGGCACCGTTGCCGAGCCCGCCCCTCGGGACCACCGCCGCCGGCCCAGTGCCTGCGGCCGCCGGCGCGGCCTCTGCGACCGACTCGGCCTCCCCGCTCGAGCCGTACATCCAGATCCGCCCATCGCCGCGCCGCTCGACGCAGAAGCCCGCGAACGGTGTGCGCAGCAGGTGCCTCGCCTCGGCCCGGGCGATGCGTTCGGCGTTCCCAGCGTGGATCGCGCGCAACGCCTCCTCCACGTCGGCATACGGCAGCGCCTCGAACGGCACGAACCAGCTGTCGGAGGCCGAGCGGTAGACCTTGATCGGCCGCCCGCCCCTCAGCCGCTGGTCGACCATCACCAGGAGACCCGCCGCCAGCAAACGCTTGATGCGGTAGAGCACCGCGTCGAGAGGCCGCCCGAGCTCGCTCGCCGCCTCCTGCGCGCTGCGAGAGCGGCCGAGGAACACGCCGAGCACCTCTCGCGCTTCCTCGTCGACCAGGAGACGCGCCGAGAGCAGGTCCGCCGCTCGCCCCTGCGCGCG
>SKMG01000157.1 GCA_007121175.1 Trueperaceae bacterium
GGAGCAGCGCAGCGACCGGCTCGCCAGCGGCGACGTCGAGCTGGTCGCGCAGAGCGTCGAGGTGCTCTCGGAAGCCGACACGCCCCCCTTCCCCATCGACGGCAGCGTCGACGCCAGCGAGGTGAACGAGGACCTGCGCCTGCGCCACCGCTACCTCGATCTACGCCGTCCCGCCGCCCTCGCGCCGCTGCGGCTGCGTCACCGGGTCACCAAGGCGATCTGGGACTTCCTCGACGAGGCCGGCTTCCTGCAGGTCGAGACGCCGTTGCTCACGCGCAGCACGCCCGAGGGAGCGCGCGACTACGTGGTGCCGGCGCGCGGCCGCCCGGGTTACGTCTACGCGCTGCCGCAGTCGCCGCAGCTGTTCAAGCAGATGCTGATGGTGGGCGGGGTGGACCGCTACTTCCAGATCGCCCGCTGCTTCCGCGACGAAGACTTGCGTGCCGACCGCCAGCCCGACTTCACGCAACTCGATCTGGAGATGGCCTTCGTGGACGCCGACGACGTGCTGGCGCTCAACGAGGCGCTGATGTCCGCCGTGCTGCGAGACGCCACCGGAGTCGAGCTCGACACTCCCTTCGAGCGCCTAGGGTACCGAGAGGCCATGGACCGCTTCGGCTCGGATAAGCCCGACGTGCGCTTCGGGCTCGAACTCTACAGCCTCGACGAGGCGTTCGCCGGCACGGAAGTGCGCGCGCTCCGCGCTGCGCTCGACGATGGCGGCGCCGTGCGCTGTCTGCACCTGCCCGAGGGGCTCGCAACCCGCCTCTCGCGCCGCGACATCGAGCGACTCGAGGTGCACGCCAAACGCTACGGGGCGGTAGGCCTGGCCTGGCTGCGGCGTACTCCGGACGGCTTCAGCGGTTCGCTGGCCAAGGCCCTGAGTGCTGCGGAACGAGCACGGCTGGGCGCGCTGGCGAGCCGAACCGGCGACCTGCTGCTGCTGGTGGCTGGACCCTGGGAGACCGCCTGCACGGCGCTCGGCGCGGTTCGGCTGCGCCTGCGCGAAGAGCTGGCGTTGCCGCTCGACCGCTCCGCACCGGCGTTCGTCTGGGTGACCGACTTCCCGCTCTTCGAGCGCGACGCCGCCGGAGCGTGGACCTCCATGCACCACCCGTTCACCTCGCCGCGCGAGGAGGACCTGCCGCGGTTGGTGTCGGAACCCGGCAGCGTCCGAGCCAAGGCGTACGACCTGGTGATGAACGGCTTCGAGGTGGCCGGCGGATCGATCCGTATCCATCGCCGCGACGTGCAGGAGCAAGTGTTCGAGGTGCTGGGCATTGCGCCCGAGGAGGCCAAGGCTCGCTTCGGGTTCTTCCTCGACGCGCTGCGCTTCGGGGCGCCGCCGCACGGCGGCATCGCCTGGGGGCTCGACCGGCTGGTGATGCTGCTCTCGGGCGCTCGCAGCCTGCGCGACGTGATCGCCTTCCCGAAGAACCAGCGCGGCGCCGATCCGCTCACCGACGCCCCTGCGCCCGCCGAGGCCGAGCAGTGGGCGGAGCTGGGCCTGGCGGTCGTGGGCGCCTCCGCCACCGGCACGGCAGCCGGTGCTGCGATCGGTGCCGGCGCCCACGAGGAGGGCGCAGGCTCGGTCGGCGAGGGTGACCGGGCGTGATACCGCTGGTCATCCTCGACCTCGACGGCACGGTGATCGGCGCCTCGGGCCAGGTGGTAGCGAGCGTGTGGGACGCGGCGGAGGCCGCCCGCGCCGCGGGGGTGAAGATCAGCGTGTGCACTGGCCGTCCGGGGCTCGGAGTGGCCTTGCGGGTCGCGCGCCGGCTCGGTCCGAACGTGCCGCACATCTTCCAGTCGGGAGCGCACCTCGCGTTCCCGGATGGCGAGACGATGATGGCCTCGTCGCTGCGCGAGGCGGCCGCCCTCAAGCTGGTCCACCACGCCCGCGAGCTGGGGCTGGTGCTCGAGCTCTACACACCCCACCACATGTACGTCGAGCGCCGGACCCTGATGAGCGAGGCGCATGCCGCGATGATCGGCGTCGGTGCCCTGGTGCGCGACTTGGCCGAGGTCGCCCAGAACGAGCCGGTGATCCGCGCGCAATGGGTGTTGACGCCGGAGCAGGAGTCGCTCGCGATGCGGCTCAGGCTCGCCGACGTGCAGGTGAGCCGTGCCACCAGTCCCGCGCAGCCCGGCACACTGTTCGTGAGCCTGACGCGCCGCGGCACCTCGAAGGGCTCGGCGGTGCTGGCCCTCTGCTCGCACCTGAAGATCGCGCCGGAACGGGTCATGGCGGTCGGCGACAGCGCCGGCGACATCCCGATGCTCGAGCAGGTCGGTTATCCGCTGGTGGTCGCCAATGCCGAGCCTGACCTGCTGGAGCGTTTCCCCGCGGTCCGGCACTTCGAGGAGGGCGGCGTGGTGGAGGCGCTGGCCATGGCGGTGCGCGGGCCCAGCGCGGTGCCGCGGGCTCCCGTCGGGTAGGCTCTTCGCCATGGACGCAGTACGCATCGCCGACCTTCCACGGCACGTGGGCGCGACCGTCGAGCTGCGCGGCTGGCTCACCGGCTCGCGCTCGTCGGGCAAGATCGCATTCCTGCAGCTGCGTGACGGCAGCGGCTTCGTGCAGGCGGTGGCCTCACGCGCCGACACGGGCGACGACGCTTTCGAGCTGGCGCGCGGCCTCAGCCAGGAGAGCGCCGTGCGGCTGCGCGGCGAGGTGCGCGACGATCCCCGCTCCCCGTCGGGCGTGGAAGTGTTCGTGCACGCCCTCGAGCGGGTCGGCAGCTCGCACGAGTACCCGATCACGCCGAAGGAGCACGGCGTCGACTTCCTGATGGAGCACCGCCACCTGCACCTGCGGCACCGCACGCCTTGGGCAATCATGCGGATCCGCGACGAGGTCGAGCGGGCGATCCACGATTTCTTCGACGCACGCGGCTTCGTGCGCTTCGACGCGCCGTTCTTCATGCCGACCGCCGTCGAGGGCACCACCAACCTCTTCGAGATCGAGGTGCTCGAGGGCCAGAAGGCGTACCTGTCGCAGTCCGGCCAGCTGTACGCCGAGGCGGGCGCGATGGCTCTCGGGGCCGTGTACACCTTCGGGCCCACCTTCCGGGCCGAGAAGAGCAAGACGCGGCGCCACCTGCTCGAGTTCTGGATGGTCGAGCCCGAGGTGGCGTTCTTGGAGCACGACGGCAACGTGCAGCTGCAAGAGGACTTCGTCGCCTACCTCGTCGCCCGCGTGCTCGAGCGGCGCGCGCGCGAGCTGGAGCTGCTCGGGCGCGACCCGAGGCGCCTCGAACCCGCCGCGCTCGGCGGCTTCCCACGCATGACCTACGACGAGGCGCTCGACATCCTCGCGCAGGCCGGCGAACCGCTCGAGTGGGGCGACGACTTCGGCGCCCCTCACGAGACGCTGTTGGGCGAGCGCTTCGACCGACCGCTGGTGATCGAGCACTATCCCGTGCTCACCAAGGCGTTCTACATGGAGCCGGTTCCCGGCGACCCGACGCGGGCACTGTGCGACGACATGATCGCGCCCGAGGGGTACGGCGAGATCATCGGCGGCTCTCAGCGCATCCACGACCTAGGGCTGCTCGAGCGGCGCATCGCCGAGCACGCTCTGCCGAGCGAGGCGTTCGACTGGTACCTCGATCTGCGCCGCTACGGCAGCGTGCCGCACAGCGGCTTCGGGCTGGGGCTCGAGCGCACGCTCGCCTGGATCACGGGCGTTCGCCATCTGCGCGAGGTGATCCCCTTCCCGCGCATGCTGACGCGCATGCACCCGTAAGCGTCGACGTGCGGGTCTTGCTCACCGGGGCCAACGGCTACATCGGCATGCGGCTCCTCCCGCTCCTGCTGGAAGCCGGACACGAGGTGCATTGCCTGGTGCGCTCCCGCGAACGCTTCGGCGTGGCGCACGCGCCCGAGCGCGGCCTGTACGTCCATGAGGCCGACCTGCTGAAGCCCCTCGAGCACGCCGGTCTGCCGCGCCGACTCGACGCCGCCTACTACCTGGTACACAGCCTCGCCACCCGCACCGGCGACTTCGCGGCGCTCGAGGAGCGCGCCGCCCGCGCCTTCGCCGCCTACCTGGGGACCACCGGCGCGCGCCAGCTCGTCTACCTCGGTGGTCTGGGCGACGACGGCTCGCTCTCGCCCCACCTCGCCTCGCGCCGCCGCGTGGAGGCCGTGCTGCAGGAGGGCAGCGTACCGGTGACGGTGCTGCGGGCGGGCATCATCGTCGGCTCGGGCAGCGCCTCCTTCGAGATCATCCGCGACTTGGTCGAGAAGTTGCCGGTCATGGTGGCGCCTCGCTGGCTGCGCTCTCGCACCCAGCCCATCGCCGTGCGCGACGCGCTCGGTTACCTGCTCGACGTGCTCGGCGACGAGCGCACGCTCGGTGAGACGTTCGATGTGGGCGGCCCGGACGTGCTCACCTACCAGATGATGCTCGAGGCCTTCGCGCACGTGCGCGGCCTTCGCCGACTCATCGTTCCGGTACCGGTGCTCACGCCCACGCTCTCCTCGTACTGGCTCTACTTCGTCACCTCGACCTCCTACCCACTGGCCCGGACGCTGGTCGAGTCGATGAAGGTCGACGTCATCGCCCGCGAAGAACGGATCAGGGACATTGCACCGCGCGCGCTCATCCCGTACGACGAGGCCGTGCGGCTCGCCTTCCAGCGGATCGAGCAGCAGTCGGTGGTGTCGTCCTGGACCGACGCGATCGTCTCCAGCCGCAGCGACCTCGAGCTCGATGCGCTCGTCGGCGTGCCCAGCCAGGCGGTCTACCACGACACGCGTCGCGCCTTGCTGCACGATCCACCAGGGGCCGTGCTCGACCGACTGTGGCGCATCGGCGGCGCTCAGGGCTGGTACCACGCGCAGTGGCTGTGGTGGCTACGAGGGCTGCTCGACCGGCTCCTGGGTGGCACTGGCTTGCGCCGCGGCCGGCGTCACCCGTCCGAGCTGCGGCCCGGCGACGCGCTCGACTTCTGGCGCGTGCTGGTGGCAAACCGCGAGCGCGGGCGACTGCTCCTCTACGCCGAGATGCGGCTGCCCGGCGAGGCGTGGCTGGAGTTCGAGCTCGAACACGACGCTGCGGGGCGCCCGATGCTGCGGCAGACGGCCACCTTCCGGCCGCGCGGCCTCTGGGGTCGCGCCTACTGGTGGCTGGTCTTCCCGCTGCACGCGCTGGTCTTCGGCGGGTTGCTCACGGACTTGTCCGGCGCCCGGGCCTCATCGTCGGTCAGGCCTCGCTCGACCGAGTAGCGGTGCGTCTCCTCCATCGCGCTGCACGAGCTCCACTTCCGATCGGCGCTGGGTGCCGACCCCACGACGCGACGAACTCGCTTCGTCGGGTAGAAGTAGGGATGCCCGAAGACAGGAGCCCGAAGCGAGGTCACGAAGGCACGCTGCTTGCGGACGGCCGAGTCCGATCGCCCCGTGCCCGGCGACCGCACGGCCCGCGGTGCCGGCCATGAACGCTGCGGGCGACGTGCTTCCAACGGTCACTGGTGCCGCGCTCCGCCCGGGAGCCGAGGTACGACTCGACGGCCACGGACACGCCTGGATCGCGCCGCCATCGCTGGCCGCCGAGGAGGTGCTGGCGCTCGACGACGAAGAGCTCCTGGTGGCGGGCCTGACCCGCTTCGCCGAGGCCGCCCGACCACGCCGGGCGGCGCTGCTCGACTGTCAGGCGCCGGGAAGCGGCCGCGACGCGGCGGCCTTGGCCCGCCTCGCCACGAAGAGCGGCGTCGAGATCGCGGCGGTCACCGGGTTCCACTTCAGCCGCGCCTACCCGCAGGGGCTCAGGCCCTGGACGAGCGTCGACGGCGCCGTGGGCGCCTTCATCCGTGAGCTGGAGGGTGGCTTTCGCGAGGCGCCGATGGCGCGGGCCGCAGCGGTGACAGCGGCCTACAGCGGCGCGCCGGAGGAGGGCGACCCCTGTTGGGAAGCGGCGATCGCGGCGCGCGAGCAGACCGGATCGCTGCTGGTGGTGCACACCGAGGCGGGTGCTGGCGTCGAGGAGCTCATCGTCTGGTTACGGTCCCGGGACGTGCCGCTCGAGCGCATCTACCTGCTCGACGTCGACCAGCGAGCCGACCTCGGTCTGCACGCGGAGCTCGCGAGCGCCGGGCTGCTGCTCGGCTTCGCCGCGTCGCTGCGGCCGAGCCGTGGCGACGACGAACCCTTCACCCTGTTGCAGGGGCTGATCGAGCGCGGTTTCGCCCGTTCGGTGGCCGTCGGTCTCGACCTCAGCTCGCCAGCGCACTGGCTGGGCAGCGACCTCGCGCCGAGCTCGACCGGCCCGGCGACGCTCGTCAGCGTCATGGAGCAGCGGCTCAGGGGGGAGGGAGTGGCTGAAGGCGACATCGATGCGCTCTTAGGTGGCACGCTGCTCGCGCGCACGGCACGCCCAGAGGTGTCGCTCGCGCCTCGTCCGCCCAGCGCGGCGTGAGACCGCCCAGCGCGGCGTGGCCGCTACTCGACCACCAGCAACTCGCGGAAACCCGTGGTGAGCGGCTCGCCGCC
>SKMG01000073.1 GCA_007121175.1 Trueperaceae bacterium
CTGCTCATGCCAGCCAAGATCCCCTCATCCCGGGCTAGGCGCCTGGTCATCGCAACGGCCTGGTCCTGACTCACGTCGATGATCCGGTCGACACGCGCGGGCTCGTAGATCGCGGGCGTGAACGCCGACGACCAGCGCCGGATGCCGGGAATGCTCGAACCCTCCGTCGGCTGCACACCCACGATGCAGGTGGACGGATCGTGCGCCTTGAGCGCGCGGGACACGCCCATGATGGTGCCCGTGGTCCCCATCGACGACACGAAGTGGGTGACCTCACCCCCCGTGTCGCGTACGATTTCGGGCCCGGTGGTGCGCTCGTGGGCTCGGTAGTTGTCGGCATTGGCGAACTGATCGAGCATCGTGCCCTCGCCGGCCGCCACCATCGACTCGGCGACCTCACGCGAGTGCTCGATGGTGAGTTCGGCCGCGGTGAGCACGACCTCGGCGCCGAGGGCGCGCATCGTCGTGACCCGCTCCTGCGTGGCATCCTCCGGCATCACCAAGCGCAGCGCGAGGCCCAGCGACGTCGCGACCATGGCGAGCGCGATGCCAGTGTTGCCGCTCGTCGCCTCGATGAGCCGGTCGCCCGGCTTGATCCGTCCACGACGGAGGGCGCCGTCGATCATGCCGAACGCGGGCCGATCCTTCACGCTGCCGCCAGGGTTCTGCCCTTCGAGCTTCGCCAGCACACGTACGCCCGGCGGCGCGCCGAGACGCGTGAGCTGAACGAGCGGCGTGTTGCCGATCTGGTCGACCAGCTTCACGGCAGGCCGCCCTGGACGACGACGCCTTCCTCTGCACTGCCGTCCTCGGCGCCTGTCCTGTGCACCGAACCGTTGACGCGGTAGCTGAGGCGCGACCCGGGCGGCACGCTGGTCGTGACCCAGACGTTGCCGCCGATCACGCTACCGCGGCCGATCACGGTGTCGCCGCCGAGGATGGTCGCGCCGGCGTAGATCACCACGTCGTCCTCGATCGTCGGGTGTCGCTTGATCGCAGCGTCCTCCTTGCGGACGCTGAGCCCTCCGAGGGTCACCCCTTGGTAGATCTTCACGCGGTCGCCGATGACGGCGGTCGCCCCGATGACGACACCGGTGCCGTGGTCGATGCAGAAGTGCCTGCCGATTCGTGCCGCCGGGTGGATGTCGATACCCGTCGCGCCGTGGGCGTGCGCGCTGAGGATGCGCGGCAGCAGCGGCACGCCGAGGCGCTGGAGTGCATGCGCCACGCGATAGGCAGCGACGGCGAAGACGCCCGGGTACGTTCGCGCCACCTCGCTGGCCGACGTCGCGGCGGGATCGCCGCGGTCGATGGCGATGACGTCCTCCTTGATGTGCGAGTGCAGCTCGGGCAGGACCGTCACGAAGGCGTCGGCCGTGCGCTCTGCGGCGGCCCTAGCACCCGGATCGGCCGCGGCCAGCAGCGCCGCGAGGCGCGCTCGCAGATCCTGGAGGTGGGCGCGGAGCTCGTCCACGCTGCCATAACGCCGCGTCGAGCGCTCTGGGACCAGGAGTCCCAACAGCTCTTCGAACCACTCGGCTGCCTTGCGAGGTGACGGGCAGCGTAGACATGCCTCGTGCTCCTCGAAGCGCTCGGCCGTGAATGCTTCCAGCACGCGCGAGTCGAAGTGGACGTCCATACCAGGCATTGAAGCGCACTCGAGACCGCCAGAGCGTCGTCTGGGGCGCCGCGGCAGGCCCCAGCGCCGGCATACCGGCCGCCCGAGCGCAGGCATGCGGACGGCCGCTGGTCCTTCAGCCCCCGAAGCCTGCCTTGCGCCTGGCGCGGACCATCCGTTCGACCTCCCCCAACGGGAGCGCCGGCGCCTTCGCTCCCTCGAACCCGGTCACGCTCTCGGCCATGCACAGGGCGTTGAGGATCGACTCCTCGGTCGCCTCGATGACAGCTGGCGACAACGCCGACAGCTGCTGGTTCGGCCACGCCCCGCCTGTCTCGGGCCTCCGGCCGCGGTCGCCGCGCCGCAGCTCCGAGGCGGTCGAGAACGCCAGTGCGTAGTCTCCCGACGCGTGGTTAAGGGCTGCACCGGTCCGTGCCAGCCCGGCGGTCGCCCGCAGCGCCAGGCGCCGCAGGTTCCGGTCGGAGAGCGGAGCATCGGTGGCGATGACGATCATCGCCGAGCCGTCGCCATCGTCGCGCCAACCGATGCCTTCGGAGCGGAGGCGCTCGCCGACCCGCAGGCCGTCCATCAGCAACGTACCCCCGAAGTTCGCCTGCACCAGGACGCCCACGGTGGCTTCGCCCAGCGGCGTGGAGGCGACTCGCGAGCTGGTGCCGATCCCGGCCTTGAATCCGAGCGCCACCGTGCCGGTACCGGCGCCGACCGATCCCTCGGCCACGCACCCGTCGGAGGCAGCCGCGATCGCTTCGAGCACGTGTCCAGGCTCGACGAACCGGGCGCGTATGTCGTTCAGAGAGCCGTCGTTGGTCTCCCCGACGAACGGGTTGACGGAGCGGACGTCCCCCAGTCCGGGTCGGTCCAGGGTCCATGCGATCAGCGCCGCCGCGGCCTCAGGGACGGACAGCGTGTTCGTGAGCGCGATCGGCGTCTCGAGCTCGCCGAGTTCGAGCACCTGCGTCGCGCCGACGAGCTTGCCGAAGCCGTTCGCGACGAACAGGCCAGCGGGAACCCGCTCGGTGAACGGGTCGCCGCCATGGGGGAGCACCACCGTGACGCCGGTGCGGATGGCCTCCCCTACGACCAGCGTCACGTGGCCGACGCGCACACCTCGGACGTCCGTGATGGCGTTTCGCGCACCCGGCTCGAGCGCTCCCGGCGCGAGCCCGAGCTCCCTCGCGCGGCGGCGTGGCTCGGGCTCCGAGGCGCGCACCTTCATGCTCAGGAGGCTACTCCGTCCAGCGGGCGCTGCGCACGGGGACCGGGTCGAGCCCGGCCATGCCGGCGAACGATGGGCGTGATGCGGCACTGAGGCTGGCACGTGGCCCCCTCCCCTGCTAGGCTTCGCTCATGCGCCGTTGTCGAGTGTTCATCATCGCGCTGGCCGTGGCCTCGTGGAGCGGGTTAGCGAGCGCACAGCTCCTCGCCGAAGTGGCGCTGGCACCGGCTATCGCATCGCAGCTCTTCCCGCCTGTGAGCTGGCCCTCGGGCAGCTTGCGCGCGGTCGGCAACGGCGCCGATGCGCTCATCGCCCGCGTCCCGGGGCATGCCGATTGGCAGGGCTGGGAGGTCTATACCGCCACCGGCCTGGTCGCCAACTTAGAGGGCGCGCTGGTGTACGGCGTCGAGCGCGACCTGCTGATGCAGGGGCTGTTCCGCTCGCAGACCAGCGATACCGTCGTCGGTAGCGAGCGGCACACGCGGGTGATCTTCAGCGACGGCGGCAGCGGACGAGCGCTGCTCTACCTGATCCGCAGCGGCCAGGAGTTGGTCTGGCTCGTAGCCCGCGGGCGCTGACGGCCGGCTGACGAGCAGACGAACCGCCGTTCTGGCCCCAGGGAGGATGCCATGCCACCGACGGACCACGCGGCCTGGAGGGCCCTCACCGAACACCGGCACGAGCTCGACGGCCTCCACCTCCGGGAGCTGTTCGACCGGGACCCAAAGCGCTTCGAGCGCTTTCACGCCTTCGTTGGAGACGTGCTCGTCGACTTCTCGAAGCACCGGATCACCGACACCACCCATCGCCTGTTGAGCGAACTCGCTGAACAGGCGCAGGTGCCGGCGGTGCGCGAGGCGATGTTCAAGGGCGAGCCGATCAACCGCACCGAAGAGCGGGCAGTGCTCCACACCGCCCTGCGTCATCGAGGCGACGCGCCAGTCCTCGAGGGCAAGCGCAACGTGATGCCCGAGGTCCGCGAGGTGCTCGCCCGCATGCGGGCGTTCGCGGACGACGTGCGAGCCGGCCGGCGCCGAGGCCGCAGCGGCGACGCCTTCACCGACGTGGTGAACGTCGGCATCGGCGGTAGCGACCTCGGGCCGAAGATGGTCACCACGGCGCTCACGCCGTACCACCACCAGCGGTTGCGATTCCACTTCGTGTCGAACGTCGACCCCAGCGACCTGCAGCAGGTCCTGGAGGTCGTGCGTCCCGACACGACGCTGTTCCTCGTCGCCTCCAAGACCTTCACCACCCAGGAGACGATGATGAACGCGCGCAGCGCGCGAGCCTGGTTCGTCGAGCGCACCGGCGACCAGGCGGCGGTCGGGCAGCACTTCGCGGCGATCAGCACCAACACCGAGGCCGTCGCGAGCTTCGGCGTCCCGCCCGAGGCCACCTTCGGCTTCTGGGACTGGGTCGGAGGCCGGTTCTCCCTGTGGGGAGCGGTCGGGCTCTCGATCATGCTCGCGATCGGCCCGGAGCGCTTCGACGAGCTCCTCGACGGCGCCTACGAGGCCGACCTCCACTTCCGTCAGGCGCCGGTTCCTGAGAACGTCCCGGTGATCCTCGGGATGCTGGGCGTGTGGTACCACAACTTCTGGGGCGCGGCGACGCATGCCATCCTCCCCTACGACCACAACCTGTCGCGCTTCGCGGCCTACTTCCAGCAAGCCGACATGGAGAGCAACGGCAAGCACGTCGACCGCTCGGGCGATCCGGTTGCGGTCGACACCGGCCCGATCGTCTGGGGCGAACCGGGGACCAATGGGCAGCACGCCTTCTTCCAGCTGCTGCACCAGGGAACCCGGTTGGTGCCGTGCGACTTCCTGGCTGCAGCGCGTTCGCACGCGCCCGTCGGCGAGCATCACGAGGTCCTGCTGTCGAACTTCTTCGCCCAGACCGAGGCGCTGATGCGTGGCCGCACGGCCGAGGAGGCACGCGCCGCGCTGCTCGAGCACGACGCCTCGCTGTCGCCCGAGCGTCTCTCCCTGCTGACCGCCGCCACGAGCTTCGAGGGGAACCGGCCGACGACGAGCTTCCTCTACCCGCTGCTCACACCGCGCGTGCTCGGCACACTGATTGCGCTCTTCGAGCACAAGATCTTCGTGCAGGGAGTGATCTGGGAGATCAACTCGTTCGACCAGATGGGCGTAGAGCTGGGCAAGGCCCTGGCCGCCGACGTGCTACGCGATCTTCGCGACGGCGAGCCCGTCACCGGTCACGACGCGTCCACGAATGGCCTGATCAACGCCTACAAGCGCATGCGTCGCGAGTAAGCGTCAACTGAGCCGTGCCCGGTGTCGCCGGAGCACGGTGCCCGCCAGGATGGCGGCGGGCAGCAGCGAGGCGAAGCTCGCCAGCAGCGCTGGCGTGATGCCCACGAGTTGCTGCAAGGCGCCGAAACCGAGGTACGCGACGCCAGCCAGGCCCCAGGTGAAGCCCATGAGCATCCCTGAGGCGCTGCCGACGGCGTGCGGGGCCAGGTCCTGAGCGCTCACCACCAGCAGCGGCACCGAGGCGTTGGTCAAGAGGCCGGAGAGCGCCACCAGGACGTAGAACGCCAGGGTGCCCGGCGAGGCCAACATCGTCACGACCAGCACCGGTATGGCCGCCAGCATCGTCAGCACCACCAGGCGGATCCGCCCGAGGCGCTGCTCGAAGGCTCCCGCCAGCAGGCCGGCGGCGGCGGCGGCGAAGCTGTAGGCCGCCAGCGTCGAGCCGATCTCGGGCGCGTCGGCTGCGAAGCCGCGCACGTTGACCAGGTAGAGCGGCATCGCGTTGGCGAAGCTCACGAAGGCAGTCGCGCGCAGGATACCGGCGAGGGCCAGCAGCCCTACTGGACCCCGGAACAGCTGCGCGTCGAACACCTTCGGGCGCGCTGCGTCTCGCGCTTGCGGTTGCATCGGTGAGAGCGCGAAGAGCGTGCCCGCCAGCACCACGCCGACCAGCGCGAGCAGCGGGACGTACTCAGCGCCGTAGGTGCGCAGGACGGCGAGTGCGACGACGGGCATGGTGGCGGTGCCAACCGCGCCGCCGGCGGCGAAGAGGCCCACGTGCAGGCTGATGCGCCCGCCGACCCCGCGCATCATCGCGACGGCGGCCGGGTGGAAGACCGCGGAGCCGATACCGCCGAGCGCCAGCAGCAGCACCAGCATGGCAACCGATGGCGCGACGGCGATGAAGCTCATCAGGACCGACGAGACGAGCAGCCCCAGCGCGGCAGCCCTGCGGCGACCCCAGCGGTCGGTGAGGGCACCTGCGAAGGCCTGCAGAACGTTCGCCGAGAGCGAGATGAGCGCCACCAGGCCCGCGAGCGCCGCCTCCCCCAAGCCGAAGCGCAGCTGCAGAGTGGGGAGGAAGGCCGGCAGCACGTTGGAGAAGGCGTCGTTCGTCAGGTGCGCGAAGGTGATCAGTAGAGCAAGCGGCACACCTGCCAAGGTGACGCTGCTTCGGGTTGCGGTGGCCATGCCGACGAACGTACACCCGCCGCTTACCCTTCCGCGCCGTGCCGGCGGACATCGCCGACACCA
>SKMG01000459.1 GCA_007121175.1 Trueperaceae bacterium
CGCCGCCGGCGTCCGCGGCCGCGAGCTGCGCGAGCGTCTGATGGCGGCGGGCGTCACGCGGAGCGTCGCCTACGGCCTGGCGGTGAAGCACAAGCGCGGTGCGGCGCCATGAGCCGCGCTGGGGCGCGGTGAGCCCCCCCGACCACCCGGCCTCGACCGACCGAGCGCTGTCCGCGCGCGGCAGTCGGCTGCTATCGTTGCCGGCGGTGGCGCGCGTGGCGCGCTTCGCCCGACATGTTGGGCCGGCGGTGCTCGTCAGCACGCCTGAGCGTGCCGGGCGGCTGGTCCATACTGGTCCCTTCGGCGCGCGCAGCAGCCTCGATCCGGCTTTGAGCGATTGGCATGACCGCGCCGAGAAGGTGATCCTGACCGCCGCCCACGCTCTTGCTCCCTTCCCGAGCGAACCGGAGCGCTACGCGCTGCAGCTGCAGGTCGGCACCCGGATCTCGCGCGAGGCGCTGCTCGAGCGCCTGATCGCCTACGGCTATCCGCGCGACGAGGTCCCTGGCTGCACCGTGCGGGGAGACACCGTGCAGGTGTACCGGGACGCCGAAGACGTGATCCGTATCGAGATGTTCGGCGATGAGATCGACACGCTCCTGCAGCGCGGCGTGCAGATCCCGGAGGTGGTGCTCTCGCCGCGCGACGTAGGCGCGCTGCTCGAGTCGGAGAGCGGCGAGGTGGAGGGCGGCGAGGCGGCCGCCTGGAACTCGACGGTGCTGGCGCAGTGCCCGGGTACTGTGTTCCTCGACGCTCCCGAGTTGATGGAGGCCGAGCTCGGCGATGCCGCACCGCTGTGGGCGGCGCTGGAGGGACGCGAGCTGGTGTCGTTCGGCCGCGATCCGCTGCCGCTCGAGACCGGCCTGGCCGCGGAAGAGCCGCTGCCCTACTACCGCGCCAAGCTGCGCGACATGGCCGCCGACCTCGAGACCTACCTGCGCGACGGCTACAGCGTGCATCTGCTGCTCAACTTCGAGCGCACCGGTCGCTACCTGCAAGAGCGCGTGCTCGATCAGCTGCCGAGCGCTTGGCGCACGCGGGTCGAGCCGCGCCCGGGCGAGATCTCGCTCCTGCTCGCGCCGCGTCTCGAGGGCGGCTACCGAGATCCGGAGCGGCGCGAAGTGGTGCTGACCGAGGACCTGCTCTACGGCTACCAGGGCGATCGCGCCCGTGCCAAGCTGCGCGGCAAGCGCGTCCACGACCCGACGGCGTTGCAGGTCGGCGACTACCTCATCCACCCCGACCACGGCGTGGGTCGCTTCCTCGGGCTCGAGGCCCGACGTGTCGTCGGCGTCACCCGCGACTACCTGCGCCTCGCCTACGCCGGTGAGGGGAAGCTCTACCTGCCGATGGAGCAGCTGCCGCTGCTGCGGCGGCATCCTGGCAGCAGCGACGATCCGCCGCGGCTCTCGACGCTCGGTACCAACGAGTGGGCGCGCGCCCGCGAGCGGGCCCGCGCCGGTGCCGAGCGGCTGGCGGCGGAGCTGATCAAGACCTATGCGGCGCGGCAGGTGGCGACCGGGATCGCGTATCCGCCTGTTCCGGACTGGGATCCGCTGATCACCCACAACGCTGGTTTCGAGCTCACCGTCGACCAGCGCAAGGCCCTGGCAGACACCTTTGCAGACATGGAGCGGCCCGTCCCCATGGACCGGCTGATCTCGGGCGACGTCGGCTTCGGCAAGACCGAGATCGCCCTGCGGGCGGCGCACCGCGTGATCGGTCACGGTCGCCAGGCCGCGATGCTGGTGCCGACGACGGTGCTGGCCAGCCAGCACTACGCCACCTTCAGCGAGCGCTATGCCGGCCTGCCCGTCAACGTCGCCATGCTGTCGCGCTTCAGCAGCGAGGCCGAGGCGAGAGCGGTGAGCGCCGGGCTCGCCGACGGCAGCATCGACGTGGTGGTCGGGACGCATCGGCTGCTGTCGGAGGGCGTGACGTTCAAGCGGTTGGGGCTGGTCGTGGTCGACGAGGAGCATCGCTTCGGAGTCGCGCAGAAGGAGCGCCTGAAGGCGCTGAAGGCCGACGTCGACGTCGTCTCGCTCTCGGCCACGCCGATCCCCCGGACGCTCTACATGAGCTTGGTCGGCTTGCGTGACGTGTCGCAGATCACCACCGCGCCGGAGGGGCGCAAGCCCATCCAGACGGTCCTGCAGCCCTACGATCCGCGCACGGTACGCGAGGCGATCGTGTTCGAGCTCGAGCGTAACGGCAAGGTCTACTACATCCACGACCGCATCGGCTCGATGAGCCTCCGTGGCCGCACCCTGTCCCAGCTGGTGCCCGAGGCCCGCATCGGCGTCGCGCACGGTCAGATGGGCAGCGACGAGCTCGAAGAGGTGATGCTCGGCTTCCAGCAGGGCGCCTTCGACGTGCTGCTCGCCACCACCATCGTCGAGTCGGGGCTCGACGTCGGCGGCGCCAACACGCTCGTCATCGAGCGCGCCGACCGTCTCGGGCTGGCGCAGCTCTACCAGCTGCGCGGCCGGGTGGGGCGCCGCCGCACCGAGGCGTGGGCCTACCTGCTCTACCCGGGCAAGACCACCGAGGCGGCGCAGCGACGCCTCTACGCCATCGCGGAGCTCGACGACCTCGGTAGCGGCCACCGCCTCGCGGAGAAGGACATGGAGATCCGCGGCGTCGGGAACCTGCTCGGCCCGGAGCAGCACGGCCAGATCGCCGCGGTCTCGCTCGAGGTGTACACCGAGATGCTAGCTGAAGCCATCGCCGCGCTCAAGGGTGAGCAGGCGGCGGAGGGAGCGCCCCGCGTGGCGCTGGACCTGGCCGTCGATGCGCGCCTGTCGCCCGCCTACATCGCCTCCGACGAGGAGCGCATCGCCTTCTACGGACGCTTCGCCGAGGCCCCCAACCTCGCCGCCGTGTCGCGGGTGGCGCGGGAGCTACGGGAGCGTTATGGGCCCTTCCCGACCGAGGTGAAAGCCTTCGTCGAGCTCGCGAAGCTGCGCCACTTGGCCGCGGGGCGCGGCGTGGCCACCATCACCGAGCACATGACCGACGTACAGATCGCCTTCCACGGCGACAGCCTGGACTACGACGCCCGCCGAATCCGGGAGCTGCGCTTCCAGGTGGAGCCGACGCGCTACCCGCCCGGCTTCTCGATCAAGAAGCGCGGGCTCGGCACCCCCGAGGCGCTGATCGGGGCCGTGACCGACGTCCTGTTCGCCTGCGCCTGAGGGGGAGGGGAACGCCGAAGAGCCCCAGCTCCCACGAGCGGGCGCCCGGGAGGTCGTGCCTCCCGGGCGCCCGCATCACGCCAGCGTTTCGCTCAGAAGTGCCAGTTGAAGCCGAGGCGGCCGATCAGTCCGGCGGTGAAGGTGGGAAGCACGCGGATGGCCGGGCCGAGCTCGAGGAAGACGCCGCCCTCGGGCAGGTTGAGCTCGCCCAAGCGGTACTCGGCGCCGACGAAGGCGTCGATGCTGAAGCCGACCGCCGCCGCGCCGACGGCGATGTTCGGTCCGGCACCGGCGTAGACGTCGAGCGGTACCAGACCGGTATCGACGTTCAGGCCATACAGGACGTCGACGCCGAGGCCGATGCCGGTGCCGACGTCAGCCGGGGCGATGTAGGCGAAGCCGAGGTTGCCGCGGACGTCTAGGTTGGGGAAGACGTTCTCGACACCGAAGTGGACTTGGGCGCCAGGGTAGCCGCCGCTGATGCCCGCCCAGAAACCCGACTGGGCGAAGGCGCCGCCGGCGCCGAGCGCGGCGATGGCGATGAGGGAGATGAGGAGCTTACGCATGCGGACCCTCCAAGGTGAACTGAGAAACGGGATGCTTCTCGTCTACCACGTTATATCACGATCGCGGCGCGGTTTCGGGTGGGAATGGTTACAGGCGGGGCACACGCGAGATGAGGAAATCGCCTCACTCGCGGCTGCTCGAACGTTCGCGCCAGCGCCGCAGCGCGTCGCGCGGCAGCGGCCGCGCACGGTTGCACGACGGCAACCGGCCGCAGCGCCGCAGGTGCTCGGCCATGAGTGACGCCTCATCCGCTTGTGGCACGCGGCTGTATCGGTAGCGCCAGAACATGGCCCGCTCGCGAATGCATCCGAGCCTCGTGAGGTGTTGACGTACCCGATTCGGCACGTCGATGGCCGACTGGCCGATGTAGATGCAGTGCCGCTGCCCATCGGCCAGTTCGTACACCCCCGGCATCGCGTCGCGCCCGCGCGGCGGCGGCAGCCTCTCCAGCCGTCTCCAGCGTCCGGCGATCGGCACCTCAGGCCTCGTAGCCGAGCTCGCGCAGCGCATCCCGGTCGTCGCGCCAGGCGCGACGAACGATCACCTCGAGATCGAGGTAGACGCGCTGCTGCAGGAAGATCTCGAGCTGCTTGCGGGCGGTGCGGCCGATCTCCTTGATCATTGCGCCGCCGCGACCGAGCACGATCGGCCGATGCCCCTGCTTCTCGACCCAGATCTCGGCGTGCAGGTAGAGCGGCTCGCCGCCGGCCTCGTCGCCCTCGCGCCACTCGTCCACCACCACGGCCACGGCATAGGGGAGCTCCTGACGCAGGTGCGTCATGACGCTCTCGCGGATCAGCTCGGCGGCCCAGACCTCCCGCGGCTGATCGCTACGCACGTCCTCGGGGAAGTAGAACGGGCTCTCGGGTAGCAGTTCGAGGAGGTCGTCGCGCAGCGCGTAGACGTCGTCCGGGTCATTCAGCGCCGAGATGCTGATCACCCGCTCCGCGCCCGGCGCCAGGTCGCGATAGAGCGACAGCGCCTCGTCCGGGTACTTCGCCGCGTCGACCTTGTTGCCGATGAGCCACACGCGCGTGCCGGGCTCGAGACCCTTCAACAGCCGCGCCACGTCCCGGTCCTCGTCGCTCGGGGGACGGCGTAGGTCGACCACCCAGAGCACCGCCTCGACGTCGATGACGCTCTCGCGCACCGCGCGGTTCATCGCGCCGTCGAGCCGGGTGACGCCGCGATGGTACCCGGGAGTGTCGACGAAGACGAGCTGGCGCTGCTCGGAGGAGTAGATGCCGCGCACCCCCCGGCGCGTCGTCTGCGGCTTACTGGTGATCGGCGCGACCTTCACGCCCAGGATGGTGTTGAGCAGGGTCGACTTACCGACGTTCGGCTTGCCGACGATCGCGACGAAGCCCGCGCGGCTGATGCCGGTCTCGTGGTGCTCCACGGTGTCGTCGGCCGCCCGCTGCCCGGATCTCGGGGGCTGATCGGATGGTGCGCTGTGATCGTCGAGCTGATCGTCGGTCATGTCGGTCCCTTCCGCGGCTGATCGGCTCCGCCGGAGCGAACCGGCGCTGCGGTGGCTTCACCTACGATCCTAGACCATACGCAACGAGGGCCCCGAATCGGGGCCCTCGTTGCTGCGTGGTTGCGGGGACAGGATTTGAACCTGTGACCTTCGGGTTATGAGCCCGACGAGCTACCAGACTGCTCCACCCCGCGGCGGCGCAAAGATGATGGTACACCTTGGCCTGATCACGTGTCAACGCGCCGCGAACGCGGACGGGCCGATCGTCCGGCAGGCGCGAGCTACCGGTCGCGGTTCACTGCCCGCCGGTCACCTCGAGATTGACCCCGGTCACGTACGAGGTCTCATCGGAGAGCAGCAGCATGACCGCGTTGGCGACCTCCTCGAGACTACCCAAGCGCCGCATCGGCACTGAGTCGATCATCTGCCGCTCCACCACCTGCGGATCGCTGTCGAAGAACTGCGATCCCGCCGCCGCCTGCAGCTCGGTCTGGCGCGTCCACATGAAGCCGGGCCCGATGAGCGACGGCGAGATCGCGTTGACGCGCACGCCGTCGGGGGCGAGGTCGCGAGCGGCGGTCTTGGTGATGCCGATGACCGCGAACTTCGACGCGCCGTAGGCCAGCATGTTCGGCGGACCGATGATCCCGGCGTAGGAGGCGGTGTTCACGATCGCCCCGCCCCCGGCCTCGCGCATGTGCCGGGAGACCGCCCTCAGCACGTTGAAGACCCCTAGTACGTTGACGTCGATCACCGTGCGAAAGTCGTCGTACGGATAGTCCGGGGTCCTGACGAACAGCCCCTGGTAGCCGGCGTTGTTGAACAGGTAGTCGATGCGGCCGAAACGAGCGATGGCGGCTGACACCGCCGCGTCGACCTGGCCCGGATCGGTGACATCGCAGTGGAACGGCTCGACCTCGCTGCCGGTTGCGCGCAAGGCATCGACGGCAACGGCCAGCTTGGCCTCGTCGACGTCGACCAGGGCGACCTTGCCCCCACTGGTCGCGAAGCGCCGCGCCACGGCGTGGCCGATGTCGCCCGCACCGCCGGTCACCAAGAGCGTCGTGCCGCTGAAGTCGTAGGTGGCCGTGGACATGGTTCACTCTCCAGCATTGAGTCCGAAGATGCTCGGCAG
>SKMG01000357.1 GCA_007121175.1 Trueperaceae bacterium
CCGACGACCTACGCCTTCACCGCCTGGCAACGCCTGCAGCGCTTCGACGACATCGAACCCGACGCCATGCGCGCCTTCATCGCCGCCTACCACGGACGCGACAACCACCGCTGACCCAGCCCGCACGGAGCGGGCGCGGCGCGACACGAGGTCGTCCTCGCCCAGGGCCCAGCTGGTGCTGCGCGGGCCGTCGTCCTAGGCGTAGTAGTCGAGAGCGTCGCCCGGGGGCACTGCCACCCACTCGGTGTCTACCAACGAGACGCGATGGTGTAAGGTGGACACCGAGAGGCGTGACCGTGTCCTTGAACATCAAGAACCGACGAGTGCACGATCTCGCGCGGCAGCTGGCTGCACGTCGGGGAACGACGCTGACCTCCGCGGTCGAAATGGCCTTGGAGGAGGCGCTCGCGCGGGAAGGACGTCCCGTCGGCCGCGTCCGCGATCGCCTGGTCGCCATCGCCCGTCATTGCGCCCAGCTCCCGCGGCTCGACCGCCGGACGGCGGACGAGATCCTCGGCTACGACGAGCGCGGGCTACCCTGATGATCGTCGTCGACACCAGCGCATTGGTGGCGGCCCTGAGTGGCGAACCCGGGTGCGACCGGGTCAACGAATTGCTGGCCGGCTCAACCGCCTCGCTCATGTCGGCAGCCAACTACCTCGAGTGCTCGATCGTGCTTGCCTCCCGCTTCGGCGGCGATGGCGTCCACGACCTCCGCCTCTACCTCCACGAGGCCGGGGTCGAGATCGTGCCGGTCGATCGCGACCAGGCCGACGTGGCGCTCGACGCCTGGTTGCGGTATGGCGAGGGCCGCCATCCCGCCGCTCTGAACTTCGGCGACTGCTTTGCCTACGCCCTCGCGTCGCTCCGCGGCGCGCGCCTGCTCTTCGTCGGCGAGGACTTCGCGCGAACGGACGTCACCGCGCTAGGCTGAACGTCGACGATCACGGGCATCGTCCGCCGCCAGCGCCGCCACGACGCAATGCGCTGATCGCGCTCGTCCTTGCGGTCGCTATCGTCGACCGAGCCCTCACCGACGAGCTCCACCCGGATCGCCGTCGGCTGCGTGATGCCACCCGCCGGACGCCTCGGCCTCACGGCAGCCATCCCCGCCAGTGCAAGGCGAGACGCACGACGCCAGCTTGGACTGATCGGCGGACGCCACAGGCGATTGACGGATCGGCCCCTTATCGGGCAGTCCCCTCATCGGCACGCCGCTGCTCGACGAGGCCCGGACCTCCGCAGCAAGCCCCGGTAGCTCCCGATGCACAACGGTCCAGACGAGTTCGATGTCGACGCCCATAGAGTCGTGGATGCGCTTGTCGCGCATGCCGGCAATCCGACGCCAGGGGACGTTGGGGGCCGCGTCGCGAAGCTCCGAGGGGAGGTGTTTCACAGCCTCTCCGATGATCTGGATACGTCGAACCACAGCGTCCTGAAGCTTCTGGCTCTCGCAGAATGCCGCATACTCGACTCCTGCCACATACGACCGCGCAAGCTCGACGCTCTCGAGAAGGTGCATCAGGTACAGCGCGGGGTCGCGGCGCGTCACAGGATCCTGATCTCGTCCTCGAGGACTCGGGCTCGAAGACCCGGGTGGAGCGCCCGATACGTCGTCGCCTCCACCTTGAGCCCCAACTCGTCACTCAAGTCCTGCTCAAGCGCTACCAGATCGAGAAGCGAAGAACCAGGTGGTAGCTCGACGAGGAGATCGAGATCGCTCTGCGATCCAGCCTCGCCCCGTGCATACGAGCCGAACACGCCAGCACGCTGAGCACCATACCGGCGCAAGACGGGGCGAGCCCGCTCCGCAAGCGATGCCAATGCGGTAGGCCTGACCGAGGATACGCCTCGAAGTCAGCCTCGGGTAGCCAGACCAACAGCGCGGTCCACCGCCTCGCGCAGCGGCAGCGGAAGTGCCCACACGAACCCTCCTCGCCTCGTGCCACGATTGCCGCCACGGCCTCAGGCGGAGCCGCCGGGATCACGACGGTCCTGTTCTGCGGCATGTCGATGGCACCCATCCCGCGCACCCTTGCGCCACGCAGCGCGAGCAGCGCCCCTGGCCATCGCCCCGAACGGCATACCCGCGATCACTTCGGTAGGGAGAGCGGAGAGCGGCCGTGCTGTGGCCGTCAGCCTCCGTTTGGCGCCGGTGCGTCACCCCGGAAGAAGTCCAGGACGACCTCGTTGAAGTCCTTGGCCTCCTCATACGCACCGTGGCCGTACTCGGGGTAGATGTGGAGCCTGCTGCCCGGGATCGCAGCGGCCATGACCTCCTGCGTCTCGGCCCCGCCCACGACATGGTCGCGAGCGCCGCCGATGACCAAGGTCGGACACCGGATCCTCCCCAGCTCAGACAGAGCATCATGCGTCAGGCAGGACCGAGCCTGAACCAGGAAGCGTTCCTTCGACTGCGGCCTGCCCGTCCTCCTGACCAGCCACATGAACGGCTTCCAGCGCCGCAGACCCTTTTCCGTGTAGGTCCTGAGCATGGTGTCGACGGCCATGTCACCGAAGCGGTCTTCCTCCGCCAACCGAACCCAGTTCCGAATCACGGCCTGGACGGTCTCGTTCTGGGTCGCCAACGACACGGCGATGGCGAGCCTGCCGATCCGCTCCGGCGCGTCGATGGCCAGCCACTGAACGATCATCCCGCCCTGGGAGACGCCCATGACGCGTGCCTCGGGGATGCCGAGCTGATCCATGGCGTCGGCCAGGTCCCTGGCCATATCCCTCGTGGTGGTGCCTGGCTCCAAGACGTCCTTGCGGCTGAAGACCCAGACCCGATACTCGCGGGCATAGGCTCGGAACATCCAGGCCATCATCGGGGCCATGCCCTTGACCGTACGGAGACCATCACCGAGCCCCGGGATCAACACCAGGGGGTCCGTGCCACGGCCGAACAGGTTGTAGTACATGGGGCTACCACCGACGGCCACCTGGCCGGTTCGAGCACCGAACATCCGTTCCTCCGTTCGGCGATCCGGCGTCCTCTCCTGCCTGCTCGCCCTACGCGCGACCCTACCGAATCAGACGAGCGACCGCCCGGACGCCTCATCGAGAATCCCGTGTCCCATGCGCGATGCCCAGGGCCAAGCGGCCCGCGCGATGCTGACTCCAAGCGGCGAGCACGATCGGGTCGCGTCTGGTTCACCGGATTGCAGCCGCTGAAGGGCTCGTCGAGGATCCGTGGCGGAGTTCCAGGATAGCGGCACGGCACGCGCGTGCATCCCCGCGAACGCAGCGGATCAGGCCTTGCGCTTCAGCCGGACGCCCTCGATGCCCTCGAAGTCGGCGTCCTGCGTCCAGAACACCGCACCGTGCGCCCGAGCGGTCGCGAGCAGGATGCTGTCAGCCAGCGGCAGCTGCGTCGCGACGCTCAACTCCGCGGCGTCCAGCGCCAGTCGATCGTCGAAGCTGATGATCGTCCCCTGACACATCGTCGCGACGACGGCGAGGGCGTGGTCCCTGCCAACGTGGCGCTGCAGATGTCGGTACACCTCGAACAGGCTCAGCGTCGGCACGAGCAGGGCATCGACGTCCTCGATGGGGGCGCCGAGGAAGCCCGCGTTCGAACCACCGGAGAGGTACTCGATCCAGGCGCTCGAGTCGACGACGTTCACAGGTGGTCCCTCTCACGCTCCAACGGAGGCACCTCTGGGAACCTCCCTCTGAACACCCGGATCGGCTCGACGGGCACCAGCTCGATGCGGTTCCCGACCGCGAAGGCCTCGACCTTCTGCCCGGGGCGGATGTTGAGCTGCTCGCGAACGTCCTTCGGGATGACCACCTGGTACTTCGGCGAGACGGTGACGACGGGCATATGGCGACTCCTCGATCGATCTTCGATTCGTCATACACTTCCTCGACGCACCCGCCGCGGAGACGCGACGCGCGACCACTGCGCTGCGAGCGACGCTCTCTCCGACGGGCTTCCGAATCCTGGTGTCCTACACCGGGCTGTCAGGAGAGACGCGGGGCTGCTGACCCACCAGCCTGAGGCCGAGCTTGGTGAGCGGGAAGACGAAGAACCCAGCCACGATGAGGAAGCCGATTGCGGCCTGTGTCGGCGTCGGAGCGGCCCTGGCGTCGTAGGGTCGAGCAGCATCGAGGCCGTCCTGCGGCGCTCCGACGACGTGACGCGACGCTAGACCACCGTTGACGTCGCGCGGCAGCGTGGCGGGTTGCCAGCCCCGGCTCACGCCGGTTCGATGTTGCGGTTGGTACGGAACACGTTCTCCGGATCCCAGGTCGCCTTGACCTGCGCGAGCCGGCCGAGGCCCTCGCCCAGCGCGGCCTCGAGGCGGTCGCGACCCTCGTCCTGCGTCATGAAGTTGACGTACGTGCCGCCGGTCGAGAACGCTCGCATGTCAGCCCATGCCTCTCGTGCCCACGCGATGTTCGCTCCGTCTTCCTCCGCTCGTTCCCACGAGCCCGTGATGTTGAGCACGAAGCGCGCATCGCGATTACCGACCGGAGACGCATCTTCATCGACGCTGTTCAGGGCCCCACCGAGCTGGAACACGGTGATCGCCGAGTGCCGTGAGCGTATCCTGTGCGCGTGCTCGATGAGGCCCTCGCACAGGGCGGGCTCGATCCTCGGCAGGTACTCGGCCTTCCAGTAGTAGCGCCGCCCCTTCGGCTGGGTCGCGTCGAGCAGTGACTGCATCTGGGTGTACGATCGGCGAGCGAGCACGTCACCGATCGGGTTGCCAAACGACTTGATGGGAGCAACGGCCTCCTCGCCCTCTTCGGGCGACCCAGTGTGGCAGGCAAGCACAGCCACGATCGGCTCGCCGTGCATCTCTTTGGGCAGCCACGGTGCTGGGGGCGCAGGCCGCATGAGCGCCACGAGCGTGAGCTCGAGTGGGGCCGTTTCGGCAAGGTTGCGGTAGAACTCGAGCACCTCGGGAGCCTCGCTCGCCGGCCAAGCGACGACACCGCCGACGACCTCCGGCCCGACTGGGAAGAGCTCGTACTCGATCCCCGTCAAGACACCGAAGTTGCCACCGCCACCGCGCAGACCCCAGAAGAGGTCCTCGTGCTCCTCGCGGCTGGCGTGCACCAGACGCCCATCCGCGGTCACGACGTCCATGCCGGCTACGGTATCTGTCGTCCACCCGAAGCGTCTCGTCAGGTAGCCCAAGCCACCGCCCAGGGTGAGCCCGGCGATGCCTGTCTCCGAGACGAACCCGAGCGCGGCGGCGAGCCCGTGCACTTGCGTCTCGCGATCCACGTCCCCGATCAGACAGCCGGCCTGTGCGCGAGCGATCCTCCTCTCTGGATCCACCCACACCCCGCGCATCAACGACATGTCGAGCATCAGCGCGCCGTCCTCCACGGCGAGTCCGGCGATGTTGTGTCCCCCACCCTTGATGCTGAGCAGGATGTCGTTCTGGCGCGCGAACTGCACGGATGCGATGACGTCGGCGGTGCCGAGGCAGCGCACGACGGCGGCGGGCTTCCTGTCGATCATCGCGTTCCAGACGGTCCGCGCCTCCTCGTAGGCGACTTCGCCCGGGACATGCACCGGTCCCTGGAGACGCGCCCTCAAGTCGTCGAACGCGACCTGTCCCACATCGATCTTGCGTCCTCGAATCGTCGTCACGTGCATCGTTCACCTCCTCGTCGTCCGATCGGCGAGGCGCAGCCGTATCTCAGGCTGTCGTCGTCGAGGTCGAGCTCGCGTCGCTGGCATCCCCGGCCGCGATCAGGTCGTCTGGCCAACCGGCACCTCGCGCCGCGTCGTCTCTTCGTCGTCTGAACTGGTGCTGGAGTCGCCATGATCGCCACCGCCCGCCGATCGCCCCTTCGTGCTGCTCGGACTCGCGCACCCTAGCGGTTGGTGTGCCCCGCCGGCCGTCGCATGGCAAACGTGCCGGCCCGCAGGCAGCCTGTACTTCGGGCCCGATCCGGCGCTCGTCGCCGAGCAGATGATCCGCTCGGTGCCGATGCGGCGCTACGGCGCCATGGAGGAGATCCCCGGCGCCGTGGCCTTCCTCCTCGGCGACGATTCGAGCTACTCACCGGCATCAACGTGCCGACCGCGGGAGGAATCCTGTAGGCGGCGCTCAGGTCGCGACCGCCGGGCCGTCTGACGCGCGCTCGGCTGGCCGCGTCACCTCGTAGTGCAGCCACAGGAAGCCATGCTCCTGAGGACGAGCCGACACCAGCCGCAGGACGGTGGGCACTTCCTCGGCCGTCAGGTCGTCGCAGTCCGCCAGCGTCGGTGTTCGGCGGCCTCCGATGAGTACCGGCTTCAGGATCAGGTGGACCTCGTCGACGAGCCCGGCGCGAAGC
>SKMG01000124.1 GCA_007121175.1 Trueperaceae bacterium
CGCAGGTGCGCCACGATGGGCTGCTCCTCGGGGTCGGGGACGAAGGCGAGGCCGAGCGTGGCCCGGTGGGCGTCGAGCTGCGCGATGGCGTGGGCGGCGAGCGCCTCGAGGAGTTCACGCAACGGGCCCGAGGGGTCGAGGGCCAGTTCCGTGAGCAGGGCGCGTGGAGTCCGAGCCGCCGCGTACGCCGAGAGCAGGCCCTCGCGGCTGCCGAAGTGGCGGTAGACCGTGGCCGCGCTGCAGCCGGCCGCCGCGGCGACGTGCGCGATCGTGGTGGCCGCGATCCCTCGTCGCGCCGCGACCTGCTCGAAGGCGTCGAGTACGCGGGTGGGCAGATCGGCCGGGGCGCCGCCGCTGCGGGCGAGGGCGGCGCGGACCGCGTCCCGTCCCGGGAAGCGCCGGTACAGCGTCGCGCGCGAGATGCCGGCCTCGTGGGCGAGGGAGGTCATGGTCCAGCCGGGGTCACGTTTCGACAGGTCGCGGGCTGCGCCGAGGATCTGGTCGTCGTCGAGGTGCACGACTCAGCTTGAGGCATCATGCTAGACATGTCAATGAAGATGTCTCAGGCTGCCCTGGCCAGGACGCCGACCAAGCACGCCCAAGCCAAACTCAACGAGGGCCTAACCGACGCTCACCCGACCGCCAGCGTCCGTGAGCGTACCGTCGCCCTCGATGCGCAGGCGGCTCCGAGGCAGGTAGCGTCCGCCGTCCCAATCGCGTAAGAAGGCCACGAGTTCCTCTCGGACGTGGCAGTGGAGGTCCCAAGCGGTGCTGGCGTCCTTGGCGCTGCACAGCACGCGGACCAAGAGCGTGTCCTCTTTGGCGTCGATGACCTGGAGTCGCGGTCCCTGGTGCCGATCCCAATCCTCGGCGGCCTCGAGCACTTCGACGTACCGGCGCCGCAGGACCTCGATGGGCGTTCGGTAGTCGACATGCAGGATCACCGGCAGGATCATGTTGGGATGGGTCATCTCCCAGTTCTCAAGCGGGTGGGTGATGATGTGGCGGTTCGGCACGGCGATCCGACGTAGGTCCCAGGTGCGGATGATGACGAACGTGTACGTGATGTCCTCGATCGTGCCCCAGTTCTCCTCGAAGTACACGGTGTCGCCGATCCGAATCAGTTGCGTCAAGGCGATCTGGATGCCCGCCATGATGTTGCTGAGCGATCCCTGTGCGGCCAGGCCGAGGATGATCCCGGCCAGGCCGGCGGACGCGAGCAGCGACGCCCCCACCGTCCGGAACGTGTCGAACTGGGCCAGCGCCACCGCGAAGCCAACCAACAGCACCGCGAACACGATGGTCCGACGGGCGACCGACAGATTGGTGAGGTGCAGACGCGCTCGCGTCTTGTCCGATTCCTCCAGCCCTCGGAGCCGCTGGTTGACCACGAACTCTGAGAGCGAGTTGACCGTGTTCATGGCGAGCCAGGTGAGTGCGACCACGAACAGGGCCGTCAGCGTCGCCGAGACCCAGCGGCCGGGCGGCCCCGAGAGCGACAGTAGTGTGCTGCTCGTCAGCCACAGCACAGCAACGCTTGTCAGCACGGCCAGCGGCCGTGCCACGTCGCTGACGAGGCCGCGGATCCGCCGACGCTTCGAGGTCGCCAACCAGCGGAGCGCCACGCGCTGCAACGTCAACCCGATCCCGACGGAGAGCACGACGAGCAGGGAGAACCCCAACCACTGCCACACCGGCGCGGCGCCGAACGTTGCCAACGCCCACGCTGGCGCATTCCGGTCGAACCAGCCGGGCCCATGTCGCTCGTACAAGACGTCGATGGAGCGCACCGTGCTCCGCGCGATCAGCCACAGCGGTGGACCGTCGGGGGGCTGGACGCGCTCGAGGCGGATCTCCACCGGCGACGTGCCGCCCGAGATCTCTCCGATCCGCAGGTTGTGGCGCGGCGCCGGCGCGCCCAAGGCCTCGTCTTCGAGAAACTCGACCCCTGTGTCCCTCGCGCCGTCGGGCCGGTCGGGTACCCCACGCCAGTTGACGTCGAGGCGGCGGTCGAGTACGAAGTGGAGTTTCTCCGCGAGTCCGGGGCCGCCTTCTCGACGATCGGACAGCGGTAGATCGGAGAGGTTCAGGACCCCAGCAGCCTCCTCGAAACGCCCATCCCGCCCAGCTGCGAGGAATGTCTCGAGTGCGGAGCGCGGCGTTCGGAGGTTGGCCGCGAGGACGTCGCCGCTGGTCCACGGGCGTAGGTCGGAGGCGGGTTCGACGCCGGCGCCCTCCGAAGGCGTGACGGCCGGCTCCGCCACCGCCCACGGCGATCCGAGGAACGCAGCGCACAGGAGGAAGCGAGCGAGGCGCAGGATCAGGCGCGCATGCATCAAGCGATTGTCGCACCTGTGGCTCCAGGAGCCGTCATGATGTGGACCGTGGGCACCATCACCCCACCTCTCCAAGGCGGGCATGGCGCACGGCCGCACCATCCGGGGTCCGTGCGGCCGATCGTACGGCTGCTGTCTGACCCCCGGCCGACGTCTCACGTTCGCGCTTCACTGTGGCATCGTTCCTCGGTCAGCCTGAGCTCGTGGCGGCGATGGCATCGAACCCAATGGCTCGCGGAGCCTCGCAGAGTGAGATGCAACCTCGCGCGATGATGCCGGCGGCCATGAGTGGGCCGGCGACCGCGGGGAACTGGCGGGCGCCGCGGCGTCAGCCTGAGCGCCGATGCCGGACGAAGCCGTCGTACGAGCGCACGTCTCCTAGCCAATCGGCGTCCGACGTCGACCGCCACGCCAGCGTCGCGGACGCGGGCGTGCCGCCCCGCCGGGCGCGGCCGACTGCGGCGATGAACTCGTGGAGTGCGCCGTCACCGCCGGTGTCGCCCGCGTGGATCGTGCCTTCGCGTGGGGGCGACCCGCGCCACCGATCGGCAGGCACACGATCGCGGTCCCGCATCAGCTGAACGCCGCGAGCGCCCGGTGGATGGCCTCTTCGGCCTCGGCGCGGGCGTAGCCGTAGCGCTCCTGGAGCGCCCCGACGAAGCGGTCGCGATCGCCGTCGATGCGCTCGAGGTCGTCGTCGGTGAGCTTGCCCCAGGTCTGCTTCACGCTGCCTCGGAGCTGCTTCCACTTGCCTTGAAGGACGTCGTCGTTCATGGGGGAACCCTCCTCGTGCGCGGTGTGGTCCGGGGGGTCGGGTGCGACGACCGGCACAATGACCCCCTGGCCCACACGGGAGACGGCCCGCGGCCACGCCGCGGAGGTCGTCGAGCCGACGCTCGTGCTGCCGCTGCCGCGGTCAATCGCGTGTCGGCAGCGACAGGAGCTCTTCCTCGGTGATCGCGAGGTACACGCGCACGTGGGCCATGTCGGTGCTGCGGTGGATGACCAGTTGCTCGATCGGAATCGCGACCGTGCGCGAGCCGATGATGCCGAGGAAGCCGCCGACGTCGACGAGAGCCGCAGCCATCCGTCCGTCGCTCGCCAGCTCGACGTCCTTGATGTCGGCCACGCGCGCGTTGTGTCGGTCGTAGACCTCGGCGCGACGAAGATCGTCGACCGTGATCGCTGTCGTCTCGATCCTCCCGTAGCCTTCGACGGTATCGACGGATCCGAGGCGGCCGACCGGTTCGCCGAGCCCGACCTGGCCCATGTACGGGACGAAGGCGGGGGCGGTCTCGAGCTCGCCACGGGTCGCGTTCAGGACGACGAACACCGAATCGGTGCCGGTCCTCTCGACGACCGTCAGCGCCGCCAGGGCGATCATGACCCTGCGCGCGCCGATGCCGAGGAAGCCACCGATATCGACCAGGACGCCACGAACGCTGCCGTCGCTGCCGATGACGAGGTCGCCGACGTGAGCGACCCGCTCCCACTCCCGCGGCAGCTCGTCGACCCGCGCGAGCGTCACCGGTGTCGGACTCACGTACAGGTCGGCACCCACCAGGTCGGACGCGAAGAGGTCGTGCGACCCGCCGAACTCCACGAAGGCTCCGCCCGCGAGCGGGTCATCCTGCGCAAAGACAGAGGCGAGACCCACCACGAGGCTCGCGAGAGCGAACTTCACGAATTGTGCCACGAGACACCTTCACGCGCCGACGGCGCATCTTCACGCCAATCCGCATACCGGACTGGACCTCAACTTTACCACGTACCCGGCATCGTCCCTCACCGGGGCAGCACACGGGAGGCACCTACCGATCGTTTCCGAATCTGGCTCGGCCCAGCTGGCGTATTGCCGCCGCGTGTCAGCCCGCCGCGTGGTCGGCTGCCGCGTGTCGATCCACGTCTTCGAGCTGTACGTCGCAGGCGATGGCCTGCGCACCAGGGCGGCCGTCGACACCGTCACGAAGATGTGCGCCGAGCGCCTCCCCGGGCGGTACGAGCTCGAGGTCATCGACGTGCTCGTCGACGCGGAGCGGGCCGAGCGAGCCAGGATACTGGCGACGCCCACGTTGTTGCGGACGAGCCCGAGTCCGCCCGTCCGGGTGATCGGCGATCTGACCCTCACCCGGAACACGCTCGCGAAGCTCGGCATCGCGGCAGCGACTACACGACTCGAGAGCGAGGCTGAGGAGCGTGCATGAGGCATCGCACGCGGCAACCAAGGCCGTGACGAAACTGCGGACCGGTGTTCCAGGCCTCGATGGGATCACGAGAGGCGGCTTTCCCGAGGGCCGAGCGGTCGTCATCGCGGGCACCGCAGGGAGCGGCAAGACGGTCTTGGCCGCGCAGTTCCTGCGAGGCGGTATCCAAGCGTCGCAGAGTGGCGTGTTCGTGACCTGTGAGGAGTCTCCGGCGAACGTCCGGGCGAACGTCTTCGGGTTCGGTTGGGATGTCGCTGCGTGCGAGGCGGGCGGCGCGTGGGCGTTCGTCGATGCTTCCCGCGACGTGCGCGGCACGACGCTGGAAGCCGGCGCGTACGACTTGACCGCGCTCATGGCCCGGATCGAAGCTGCCGTGGCGTCCGTAGGCGCTTCGCGCGTCGTATGGCACCACGGCCCTCGTGACGTCGACCACGCCGACGTTCTTGGGCGGTGCTCCTCGAACGCGAAGACGAGGCAGCGTTGCTGCCGGAACCGGCAAGACGTTCCTGGTCACCGCCTTCATCGCCGCTGGGGTACGCCGCTCACCCGGTCGCTCGGGCTCGCTCGTGGGCCGGTGTGGCCGTCGCACGCGACGGACTCGGGCGCTGGCGGGTAGGGATGGCCGACCGACCGAGCCTGCCGGATCATGAACACCTCCTGGCGATGTACGAACACATGGTCGACGGGGTCCTCGTCGTCGACTCGGCAGGTGTGGTCGTGTGCGCCAACCCGGCTGCCACGTGGATGCTCACCGGCCGGTCGGTCACGCTCGAGGGCGCGGAGTTCGGGTTCCCGGTCGCGGACCGGAACGCCGTCGCCATCGACGTGTTCACGGATCGTCGCGGTGTGCGGGTCGTGGAGATGCGCGTCGCCGAGGTCGCATGGCGAGGCGAGCCGGCGCAGCTCTTGAGCCTTCGCGACGTCACCGACCAGGCGCGCCTGCTCACCCGCCTCGATCACGCCGGCAACTTTGATCAGGTCACGGGTCTGCCCAACCGCGCGCAGTTCGAGCAGCGGCTCGATGCCGCCATTCGGGAGGCGCGGGCGAACGGTGGGATGGTCGCCGTGCTCTTCGTCGACGTCGACGAGTTCAAGGCCGTGAACGACCGGTACGGTCACGCTGTGGGTGATGCGTTCCTGCACGCTATCGGTGCCCGACTCCGGGGTCAGTTCCGCCGGGTCGACACGGTCGCGAGGCTGGCCGGAGACGAGTTCACGGTGGTCCACGCGCACCTCGAGGGCCCCCACGATGCCGAAATCGCCGCGGCGAAGATCCTCGACAGCATGGCGGCGCCCTTCGCGATCGATTCCCACAAGTTCGCGTTGGGCGTGAGCATCGGCATCGCATTGTTCCCCCGGGACGCGGAGTCCCGAGAGGAGCTCGTCCGCAAGGCGGACGTCGCGATGTATGAAGCCAAGCGCTCCGGCAAGCAGACCTACCGCTTCTTCGAGGCCCGGCACCTCGCAGGTGCTGACGTCTTTCGGTCGTCCTGAGCACATCGCCCGGTGGTGGGGGCGGGTCCCGCGCCGAGTTGGCGCTTCTCAGAAGCGAGTTGCTGAGACGGTGTGCTCGATCCACCGTACGGCGCCCCCGACGCCGTCCTCGGCACGGATCTGGTTGCCCGATACGTTAGCGCGGTGATGGAGAGCCGGGTCGGACGTCGCCGCCACGAGGGCCACGCCCAGGCGGTCAACGTCGAGCCGTCGCCGGATGATGGGCGCGGGGCCGGCGCCGAATGCTAGGC
>SKMG01000148.1 GCA_007121175.1 Trueperaceae bacterium
GCCGCCCACGAACAGCCCGATCATGTAGAAGTCGGTGCCCAGGCCCGGATTGTGCGAGAGGGATGTGAGCGGCGCGTAAGCGAACCAGCCGACGTCGGGCGCTCCACCGAGCACCAGGCTGCTGTAGAGGAACAGGCCGCCGACCAGGTAGACCCAGTATCCGAAGGCGTTGAGGCGCGGGAACGCCAGATCGCGCGCGCCGATCTGCAACGGCACGAAGTAGTTGGCGAAGCCGATGGCGAGCGGCATGATCGCGAGGAACACCATGGTCACGCCGTGCATCGTGAACATCTGGTTGTAGATGTCGGGGGAGAGCAGCGTGTTGCTGGGGCTCGCGAGTTGCAGCCGGATCAGGAACGCTTCGATGCTGGCGACGCCCGTGAACGCGAGCGAGGTGACGATGTAGAGGATCCCGAGCCGCTTGTGATCGACGGTGGTGAGCCAGCTCAGCAGGCCCTCGGTCCAGGTGGGCCGCGTCAGCAGCGCGTCCGCCGGCCGTCCTACCGGCGGCGCGCCGAGTTTACCGATCGCCATGTTCGGCTCCGATCAGGGCGGTGGTCGTCTCCTCGGGGGTGACGCCGAGGCTCAGCAGGTAGGCGACCACCGCTGCGATCTCCTCCTCGGCGTTGGGGTCGTTGGCCTGCCACAGCTGCGGCATGAAGTTGCCGGGCTTCATTGCGTCCGGGTCGCGCAGCCAGGCCGCGAGGTTCTCGGGCGTATTGGCCCTGATCGCAGCGCCGAGCGTGGTGCGCATGCCGAAATTGGTCAGATCCGGGAAGTCCGGGCTGCCGACGGTGATGCCCGGCGCGAAGCCGTCGACGGTGTGGCACCCGATGCAGCCCTTCTGGGCCATCAGCGCGCGGCCGCGCTCCACCTCCGGGTCGGCGCGCACGGTGCTCGCGGCGATCTCGGCGGCGTCGGTGAACGATCGGAGCCAGGCTTGGTACTCGTCCTCCTCGACCGCGATCACACGGAAGCGCATGTAGGCGTGGGCGCCGAGGCAGAACTCGGCGCACTGGCCGAAGTAGTGGCCCGCGTGGTCGGCGCTGAACCAGACTTGATTGTCCTGGTTGGGGATCATGTCGCGCTTGCCGGCGAGGTTGGGTACCCAGAAGGCGTGCAGCACGTCGGCCGAGTCGAGCTCGACGATGACCCTGCGTCCCACCGGGATCACCATCTCGTTGGCGGTGACGACGCCCTCGCGCGGGTACTCGAACTTGAACCACCACTGGTAGCCGGTGGCGCGCACGATGACGTCGTCGTCTCGGTAGTCGGCACGCTCGATACGGTGCTCGGTGGCGAAAATCGTCCGCACGGTGGGCACCGCCACGAGGATGATCAGGATCACCGGGATCACGAACCAGACGATCTCGAGCGTGGCGCTGCCGTGGACCTGACGTGGAATCCCCTTGCGGTCTTCTTCGTCCTTGGCGCGGAAGCGGAAGATGCTGTACGCGAGCACGCCGACCACCGCGACGATCACGATCCAGCTGAGCCAGTACGTCCACATGAAGAGGTCTCGTTGGGCCTGGGCGATCGGGCCTGCCGGGCTCAGGGCAGACTGCGGTCCGGCGAAGTCGCAGGCTGCGATGAACGATGTGCCGGCCAGCGCCAGGCCCGGCAAGAGCCTTCGTCTCCAATGCACGATTGTCGTCCCTCCTCGGTGCGCGTTCCTCTGGCGGCGCGCCATGCCGTGGCGCCGCCTCGCTCGAGTCGCACCAAGCTAGCACAGCTCGATGCACACGCAACGCCTCGTGGGCGTCGCGGACCCAAGGTCCAGGGTCTTTTGTACCGTCGCCGGCGGACAGGGCCCAGGGACATACGTCCCTAGTGGAGCATAGGTATTTGTGCTAGCTGTCACGATCTCGCCCGGGTTGAGCGCTTCAGTGGCCGGGCCGAGCGAGCTCGGCGCGGTAGGAGAGCGCCTCGGCGACGTCCTCGAGCTCGATCGCGCCGCGCTGGACGAGATCGGCCAGCGTACGGGCAACGCGCCTGACGTCGTCGAGGCCGCGCTCGTTCAGGCGTCCGTCCGCCTGTGCGGCCTCGAGCAGGGCTCGAGCCGAGCGCGGTACGGCGGCGTAGCGAACCAGGCTGGCGCCGCGCAAAGCCGCGTTCGCACAGCCCTGGCGCTCCAGCGCCAGCGTCCTCGCCGCCGCCACTCGCGCCGCGACGGCGCTGCTGGCTTCGGCCCGGCTGTGGACACCTCCGCCCTCGTCGGCCAACGCCGGCACCACCACGCGGAGCGCCAGGCGATCGAGCAGCGGTCCGCTGAGGCGCCCGAGGTAGCGTCGACGGTCACTCGGTAAGCAGCTGCAGGCGCGCTTCGGGTCGCCTTCGTGGCCGCAGGGGCACGGGTTCATCGAAGCCACCAGCATGACCTCGGCCGGTAGGCGCTGGCGTGAGCGTGCTCGGGCGAGCAGCAGGCTGCCGGCCTCCAGCGGTTCGCGCAGCGCCTCGAGCGCGCGCCGATCGAACTCCGGCAGCTCGTCGAGGAACAGGACCCCGTGATGTGCCAGGCTCAGCTCGCCCAGCGACGTCGGGCTGCCTAACAGGCCGCCCAGGCTGACGGTGTGGTGGGGCTCTCGCAGCGGGGGGAGCCGCTCGAGCGGCGAGCGTGCTAGGCCCGCCAGCGAGTGCAGCCGCGCCACGGCCATGGCCTCATCGAGCGTCAGCGGCGGCAACAGGGGCGGCAGTCGCCGGGCGAGCATCGTCTTGCCGCCTCCGGGCGGCCCGACCAGCAGCAGGTGGTGGCGTCCCGCCGCCGTCACCTCGAGCGCCCGCTTCGCGACGAGCTGCCCGCGCACGTCCTGCAGGTCGAGCGCGTCGGCCAGACCACCGCCGCTCAAACCGATGGTGGCGTAAGTCGTGGCGGCGCCCGAGTCCATGGCGGCGCCGGAGTCCATGGCGGCGCCCGAGTTCGGCGCGCCGCGGGCCCACGCGATCGCATCGGCGAGCGACGCGACTGGTACGGCATGCACGCCCGCGACGGCAGCCAGCTCGGACGCCTGCGAGGCCGGTAGCACCATGCTCGTGCTCCCGGCGCTCCGGGCGGCCAGCGCCAGCGCCAGCACGCCGCGCACCGGGCGCACGCGACCGTCGAGGCCCAGCTCACCCACCACCGTGGCATGGCGCAGACGCGCCTGCGGCAGCCGGCCCTGAGCCGCGAGCAGCGCTAGCGCGATCGGCAGGTCGAACGCCGGGCCCTCCTTGCGGACGTCGGCCGGTGCCAGGTTGACGACGACCCGGCTCGCGGGCAGCGTCAGCCGTGCCGAGCGCAGCGCTGCACGAACCCGCTCACGTGCCTCTCGCACCGCCGTGTCCGGCAGCCCCACCACGTGCACACCGGGCAAGCCACCGGCGATCGAGGCCTCGACGCTGACCTCGATGGCGTCGACGCCGGTGAGCGCGGCGCTGCGCACGAGCGCGTGCATGGCCGGCATGCTACGTGCGCCGTCACCGGCGCGGTCAGCGGGCTGGGCCGCAGACGCGAGGCGCTCGGTCGAGGCTCGATAGGCTGCGGCCTCACGCGCCCAGGCCCCATCTCGTTCTCAAGCGCCCGTGCTAGATTCCCCTGCGAGCACGTGCGCTGCGATGCCAGCTGGCGGCGCGCAGGTGCCGGAGGAGCCTGAGATGGAGCGTCCCGTACGGTACCTGAGCATTGCTGGCCTGGCCTTGCTGCTGTCGGCGTGTGGCGCCCTCGCCGGCCTCATCCCGGATCAGTCGATCGCCGATCCCTTCGGGCTCGACGGGACGGCCGTCACCGTCGCGGCGCCCGCCACCGGCGGGGTCGCTGCGCTGGCGACCGCCCAGCTGACCGGGAGCTTCACCGCGACGGTCGACAGCGGGGGGCTCGCCGGCCTTCCGCCGCTCGTCACCGGCGCGGTCAACCCGGCCACGATCAGTGACGTACTGACGATCCGCCAAGCCGTGCAGGTCGCCGCTCCTGGTCAGGTCGACTTCGCGCCGAGCTACCTGATCACCGGCGTCCGCCTCAGCCTCGAGGTCTTCGACGGCACCAGGTCCGTGCTGTCGCAGACTTCGATCCACGACGACCTGGCGCTCACGCTGAGCGGCAGCGCGCAGCCTGACGGCGAGGGCAACACCACCGGGCTCTACACCGCGCAGCTCGACGTACCGCTGCTCGAGCTCGAGCTCGCGGGTCAACGCGCCCGGAACTACTTCCGCCTGCTAGCGACCGAAGGCAGCTACCGCGTGGAGGGCAGCCTCACCCTCGAGCTCGGGCCGCCCTTCCCGACTGGCGCCGAGATGACCGTGACCTTGAAGTCGCTGGGCGGCACGCTGACCTTCTGAGCACCGACCTTCAGCACCGGGTCGCAGCCGCTTCAGCGGCAGCCGCGATGCGGCGCTCTGGACGCAGCTCGTCGCCCGAGTGCTAGGGACGCACGTGGGCGTAGAAGCCGAACGTCCCGGGGCCGACGTGGGAGGCGATCACCGCGCCGATCTCGTAGACGTCCCCGCCCTCGTAGCGCACGCCGGCGTCCTGCACGGCACGCTTGAGGTTCTCGGCCGCGGCGACGTCCTGCGAGTGCAGGAAGTCGAGCACCAGCGGCCCCTGATGCTGGCCGGCGTGCGCCTTGAGGCGCGTCACGAGTTCGGCGATCGCCTTCTTGGTGCCGCGGGCCCGTGTGGCGGGCACGATCTTGCCGTCATCGAGGGTGATGATCGGCTTGATGTTGAGCATGCCGCCGATCAGGGCCGAGGTCCGACTCATCCGGCCGCCTTTGAGCAGGAAGTCGAGCGTGTCGACGGCGAACAGTACTCGCATGGTGTCGCGCGTGCGCTCGAGAGCGCGAACGATGTCCTCGACGCCGACCCCTTCGTCGCGCATCGTCGCCGCGATGCGGACGAGGTTACCGATGCCCATGCTCGCCTGCCTCGAGTCGAATAGGGTCACCGGAACGCCGGCATCCGCGGCGGCGATGTTCGCCGACTGGTAGGTACCGGAGATGGTGGTGGAGATGGTGATCACCAGGATCTGCTCGGCGCCGGCCGCGACCGCATCGCGATAAGCGACCGCGAAATCCTCCGGGCTCGGCTGGCTGGTGGTGGGGAGGTCGGCACCCGCCTTCACGCCGTCGATGATGTCCTTCGGCGTGATGTCGATCCAGTCGCGGTGGGTCTTGCCCTGGAACGACACGTACAGGTGCACCCGCTGGACGCCGAGCGCCTCGAGCTGTTCCGCTCTCAGGTCGCACGTCGAGTCGGTGATGATCGCCAGCTTCATGGGTCGCCTCCTCATGCCGCCGCGGCGATCATCGCGGCAGACCTCACCGTGAGCGCCTTGGCTTGTGATTGACTGGCAGCGTATCAGACGCGCTTCGGCGCGTCGTCGGGAGGGACGGATGAGTGAGAGCCTCTGGGCGCTGCTGCAGCCCAGCAGCCTGCTGGTGATCCTGGTTGCGCTGGCGCTGGTCGCGAGCTGGCTGCGCGCTCATGCGCTGGCAGCGAGCCTGCTGACGCTCGTGCTGGCCGCGATCGCGGTGGCAGTCGTGCTGCCGGTGACCGAGTGGATCGCCGGGCCGCTGGAGGAGCAGGTGGCGCCGGCGCCGCTCCCGCCGCGCGTGGACGGGCTCGTGGTGCTCGGCGGGGCGGTCGAGTGGCGCATCACGGCCGCACGCGGCCAGCTCACGCTCAACGAGGCGGCCGAGCGCGTGGCCGCCGCCGCGGCCCTGGCGCAGCGCTATCCCGAGGCGCGACTGGTGTTCACCGGCGTCTTCGCCGAGACCTTCGCGCAGGACTTCCGGGCACAGCCGACCGAGCGCTCGCTGTGGTTCGGCCCCGTGTTCGAAGATCGCGAGGTGCGCTATCTCGGCGCAGCGCGCAGCACCTATGAGGACGCCATCGTGGCGTTGCGCGAGGCGCCGCCGGCGCCCGGCGAGACCTGGATCTTGGTCACCAGCGCCATGCACATGCCGCGCGCGTTAGCGACCTTCCGCACCCAGGGCTGGACCACGCTGCTGCCCTACCCGGTCGACTACCGCACCACCGGCAGCGCCCTACCGCGCTTCGACTGGGACGTGTCCGGCACGCTCGCCGACCTCGACGCTGCGGTGCGCGAGTGGGGCGCGCTGCAGGTGTACCGCCGGACCGGGAGGATCGTGCCCTGATCAGCAGCCCGCGGGCGCGCAGTCGCCGCCGAGCGCCTCCGCGATCTGCACCGCGTTGAGCGCCGCGCCCTTGCGCAGCTGATCCCCGACCACGAACAGCGCCAGGCCTCCCGAGCTCGAGGTGTCGGCCCGGATACGGCC
>SKMG01000390.1 GCA_007121175.1 Trueperaceae bacterium
CCGTACGCGAAGGCGTCCTCGTCGGTGCCGACGTAGACGTTCGCGGTCCTGCTGAACTGTGGGTTCATGGTGTCGGCGATCGTGGCCGTGAACGACTCGCGGCCGCCGGCGGCGTCGTCGAGCGTGACCGTGACCTCGGCCCCGCAGCCGTACGCCTCGAGCAGCTCACGGCTCACGGCGACGTGCTGCCACGGCTCGAGGACCACGCCGCAGGCGCCCGCGCCGCCGGTGACGTACGAGAATCCGACGCGTTCGAGGCTGACGGTGCCGCTCGGCACCGGCTCGGCTAAGGCGGCGGGCACGGTGCGACCGGGATCGGCCGGCGGATCCGCCGGCTGGGCCGGTTCGGTCGGTTCGGTCGGCGTCCCCGGCGCACTTGGCGCTGCCGGCGCCGGTTCGGCCGGCGGCCCAGCGGCGTCGTCGGGGGACACTGGCACGATGGCGCTTCCGTCTGGGGCCTCGTCCGGGTCGACGATGATCACCTCGGGAGCGCCGGGAGGGCTGGGGAGGGCCTGGTCGGTCGGAGCGGCCGTATCAGGGGCGCTCGGCGCGGCGGCGGGGGTGGTGCTCGGCGGCCGCGGGCTGCCGCCTAAGTTGAACAGCGTCCACATGATGCCACCGGCGACCGCCACGAGCGCGACGATCAGTGCGAGGTCGACGATGCGGGTCCGCATACCACAAGCCTAACGTCCGTGAGATGGGTGGAGGGTGAGTCGCGAGGCACCGTCGTCGAGTCGGCGCGGGCTCGAGCACTGCCTGCGCGAGCGGCGCAGGCGGTAGGCTGCGCCGTGCTCGACGTGGCGCTGGTGCTGATCGGCATCGCAGGGCTCGCCTACGGAGGCGATCTCCTGGTGGCGAACGCCTCGCGCTTGGCGCGCGCGTTCGGCGTCAGCCCACTCGCGATCGGTCTCACGGTGGTCGCCTTCGGTACCAGCGCACCGGAGTTGGCCGCCTCGCTCGTAGCCGTGCTCAGGGGCGCTCCCGACATCGCGCTCGGCAACGTGCTCGGCTCGAACGTCGCCAACGTGGGGCTCATCCTGGGCGCTTCGGCGCTGATGATGCCGCTCAGTACCACCTGGAGCTTCGTGCGGCGGGAAGTCCTCTTCATGATCGTCGCGTCGCTGCTCGCGACGCTGCTGATGTTCGACGGCGTGCTCAGCCGCCTCGAGGCCCTGGTGCTGCTCCTCGGCATCGCCGCCTTCCTGGTCGTGACGTTTCGCGGCGACGCCGGCGCGTCGTCGGTACGGGTCGCGGCGCGGGGGGGCGAGCCACGCGGCCGGCCGGCGCTGCTCGCGCTCGTCGGAGTGGCGCTGCTGGCGTTGGCGGCGCAGGCGCTGGTGACCGGCGCGGTGGGGTTGGCCCAGGCGTGGGGCGTCTCGGAACGTGTGATCGGCCTCACCATGGTTGCGGTGGGGACGAGCCTGCCCGAGCTCGCCAGCAGCGTCGCGGCCGCTCTGCGTCGACAGGGCGACATCGTGCTCGGCAACATCGTCGGTTCGAACGTGTTCAATTTGCTGCTGGTGCTCGGCGCGGCCGGGGCGTTGCGCCCGCTGCAGGCAGCGGTGCCGGCGCTGCGCTTCGACCTGCTGGCGATGCTGGCCGCGGCGCTGGTGGTGGCGCCCATCGCGATCACCGGCTGGCGCGTCGGACGCCGCGAGGGGCTCTTCCTGCTGGCCTGCTATGCGGCGTACGTGTCGTTCGTGTTCGCGTCGTAGCGGCGCCGGGCGCGCGCTCAGCGCTCGCTGCGCATCTCGGGCGGTTCAGCGTTCGCTGCGCATCTCGGGCGGTTCAGCGCTCGCCGCGCAGCGCGACCGCCTCGATCTCGACGCGCACGTCGAGCGGCAGCTTCGCTACCTGCACGGTCGAGCGCGCCGGCGGCTCGCTCGGGAAGGACTCGGCGTAGATCGCGTTCATCGCCTGGAAGTCGCTCAAGTCCTTGAGGAACACGGTGCACTTGAGCACCTGGGCCAGCGAGCTGCCGGCCGCCTCGAGGACCGCTGCGAGATTCTCCAGCACCTGTCGCGTCTGGGCCTCGACGTCGCCCTCGACGAGCGTGCCGTCCGGTCGCAGTGGGATCTGGCCGGAGGTGAAGACCAGCGACTGGAAGCCGACGGCTTGCGAGTAGGGGCCGATGGCGGCCGGAGCCGAGTCCGTGCTGATGATGTCGCGCATGCCCGAGTCTACGGTGCTGGTCCTCGCTATGGCGAGGCGGCGCGCCAGAACGAGAACAGCACGAACAGCATCACCAGGTACACCGAACCGAGGATCCAGAGGCGGTACGGGTACCACGACTGCTTGCGCATCGCCGCGAACGGCGAGCGTGACGGGAAGGCGTCCTCCACCCGCCGGATGCCGGAGAGCGTGTCGGTGATGTCGATCGAGGCCGGGTCGCCGCTGCGCTCGGGCAGGATGTAGCGCTTCGCCCGCGGCGCGAGCGAGACGATCCGCAACACCACGGCGGTGACGTTGTCGGGACTGCCGCGGTCGTTCGCCTCTTCGATGAGGCGCTCCGCCGCCTGCTGGGGTGGGTGCTCCCCCACGATCTGCAGCATCATCAGCTCAGAGAGCAGCATCGAGACGCCGTCCGAGCACAGCAGCAGCCGGTCGCCCTCGCGCAGCTCGAAGTGGTGGAGATCGAGCTTGAAGGCGGTGGTGGCGCCGAGGGCGTTGGTGATGACGTTGCGCCAACGGTGGCGGCGCGCCTCGTCTTCGGTGAGCAGACCCTGCCGCACCCGGTCGGCCACCCAGGAGTGGTCGTGCGTCAACTGTTCGATCTGGCCGTCGCGCACCAGGTAGGCGCGCGAGTCCCCGACGTGACCGACGATCGCCACCTGGTCGTCGATCAGGACGGTGGTGAGCGTGGTGCCCATGCCGCGATGCTCGGGATGCTCGAGGGCGTACTCGTAGATCTCCAGGTTCGCCGCCTGGGAGGCACGCGCCATCGCCGCCGGCGGTGTCGAGCGGCTGCGATCGAGGGAGTCTCGGAAGGTGCTCACCGCGCGCTGGCTAGCGACCTCGCCGGTCTGGTGGCCGCCCATGCCGTCGGCGACCACCGCCAGCGTCCCCTTGCCGGAGACCTCGCCGATCCAGAAGCTGTCCTGGTTCACCATGCGGACCTTGCCGGCGTGGCTGGCGCCACCGGCCTCGACGCGGGTACCGCGCTCGCCGTCGCGCTCGCGCGACCGTTGCGGGTGTCCACGGCGCGTGCGAGCACGCACGCGCTCGGCCCTGCCGGCTGCGCCAGGGCTGGGGGAGTCGGCCTGCACCCCCGGAGTATAGGCGCCGCGGAGCGCGAGCGATGACGAAGAATTACGCACAGCACGACAGGTGAGCGGCACGCTGCGCAGCGGCGCGCGACGCGGGCTCCGGTCCACGGAGCGCACCGGCGCTGGCGTCACGGGCCTTCACTCCCGGGGTGCACCCGTGTGGTATCCTTCGCGGGTTGTACGGCGTGCGGACTGGTGCGTCCGAGGCTCGGTTGGGGTCGACGAGAGCCCTGCGGGGCGGCGGGAACCGCGCCACGGGCTTGCACCGTCGACCGCACACCCATCTTCGGGAGGAGTTATGCGATGAAGCGCACCTATCAGCCGAACCGGCGCAAGCGCGCCAAGACCCACGGCTTCCGCGCGCGCATGCAGACGCCCGCCGGGCGCAACGTCATCAAGCGGCGCCGCGCCAAGGGCCGTCACAGCCTGAGCGTATCCGACCGCTGACGAGCAGTTCGGTGCTCCGTTCACTGAGCGGCGACCGAGCGTTCCAGCGGCTGCGGAAGGGGCAATCCGGTGGCAGTCAACACCTCAGCGTCCGACTCCGCCCGACCCGGCTCGGTCACGTGCGGGTCGGTTTCGTCGTGAGCCGCAAGGTCGGCAAGGCCGTCGTGCGCAATCGCGTTCGGCGCAGGCTGCGCGAGGCGCTGCGGTGTGAACTGCAGCGGCGCGCGGCAGCCGGCGAGAGGGCGTCGTTCGATCTGCTCGTGGTGGTGCGGCCGAGTGCCGCGGAGGCCGACTTCCGCGAACTGGCGTCGGCCTTGAAGCGCGCCCTCGGGCGCGCGCTCGAGGGTCGGTCACGGCGCGCCAGCGACCATGGTCGCCACCTGCCGCAACCGCGGAGCGCGGTGTGAGTCTGCGCGGTACGCAGCGTCTGGGCCTAGGGCAGCGGCTGGTGCTGCTGCCGTTGTGGCTCTACCAGCGCGTGCTGTCTCCGCTCAAGCCCGTGCCCAGCTGCCGCTTCCACCCGACCTGCAGCTCCTATGCGGTCGAGTCCGTCCGCGTTCACGGCGCGCTGCGGGGCCTATACCTCGCCACGGCGCGCGTGCTGCGCTGCCACCCGTGGCATCCGGGCGGGTTCGATCCCGTCCCGGCCACCCGCCAGATCGGCGATCGCCGACCCGGCGCACGCCAAGATGGCGTCCCGAGCGAAGCCGGGATCGCCCCGGAGGAATCTTGAAGCACCACCCCCATCCTGCCGCCCGGCCGAACCGGGCGACCCGCTCGCGCGTCGGCCTCTGGCTGTTCGCGCTCCTCGCTCCGCTGCTGCTGTCGGCCTGCATGATGCCGACCAGCATGCGCGAGCCGTTCGGCCCGAGGCCCTTCGTGCCGAGCGACTTCCGCGACTTCGCGCAGTTGGAGGCGCACTGTGCCGAGCCCGGCGCGACCTCCTTCTGGTGCGACGATCTCGGACAGAGCGTGGACCGGGTGCCCACCAAGGGCGTCGACGTCTTTTTCTCGGAGGCGGGCGAGGTGGTGGCGGCGTTCGCCAAGTTCCAGAAGGGGCAGAACCTCCCGAACTACTCGGCCAACAACGCCGATAACCTGATCACGCGCGAGGCTCCGTTCCCGGGCGGTGCGATCCTGGTCGACGGCGTCTACCACCAGCCGCAGCAGGCCGAGCGGAGCTGGGAGCGGCTCAGCGACGTCGAGTACTTGGGACGCTTCAGCTACACCATCCCGGGCTTCGAAGTCGAGCGCCTGGTGGTGATCTCGAACGTCGAGCAGACGCTGCGAACCGAGGTGCGCCTCACCCCGACGGACGCGTCGGCCGCCACCGCTGAGGCCGCTACCGGAGAGGCCGACGCGGATGAGGCCGCCACCGCTGAGGTCGCCACCGGTGAGGCCGACGCGGATGAGGACGACGCTGTCGTCGTCCAGGCCGAAGTCGTCGGCCCGGGCGGTCAGCTCATCCAGTACGCCTTCGCCGGCATCGCCCGGCAGGACAGCCCGACGCTCAAGATCGGCCAGCCCGGCACCTTCACGCTGAACCCCGCGCCGACGGCGGTGATCCAGGACCCGATCTACGCCTCGTTGCAGTCAGCAGCCAACAACACCGGCAACGCCATCGTGATGCTGCCTGGCGCCGGCGTCCCCGTCGCCACCGCGCAGCCTGCGCCGGATCGGCTGCAGGCGGCGTCGCTCGGCGGTGGAGCGCTCGCCATGCAGGTCGAGGCGGCGGGCGCCGACACGATGAGGCTGGCGGTCGATACCTACCTCGGTAAGAACGAGCTGGTGCGCTTCTACCAGGCCTCCTACGCGGAGCTGCCGGGCCTGTTCACACCCAACATCTTGGGCCGGTTGTCGCTGTGGATCTTGGCCGCGCTCGAGTTCATCCACGAGTACGTCCCCTCGTGGGGGCTCTCCATCATCGTCCTGACGCTGGTGTTCCGCGCGCTGGTGTGGCCGCTGATCACCACCCAGACGAGGTCGATGCTCGGCATGCAGCGGCTGCAGCCCGAGATGCAGCGGCTGCAGAAGAAGTACAAGGACGACCGCGAGAAGCTCAGCCAGGAGATGATGAAGCTCTACAAGGAGGCGGGGGTGAACCCCGCCGGCGGCTGCTTGCCGATCCTGCTGCAGATGCCGCTGTTCATCATCCTGTGGAGGGTGTTCGTCAACTTCGAGTTCAACGAGGGCTTCCTGTGGATCCCCGACCTCGGACTCGCCGACCCGTTCTACATCCTGCCGGTGCTGTACGTGGCGGTGATGCTGGCGCAGTCGTACTACTCCGCGCGCAACAACCCCACGATGCTGCGCCAATCGATCATCATCAACCTGGTCTTCGTCTTCATCATCGTCAACTTCCCGTCGGGCGTGCTGGTCTACTTCGTGGTAAGTATGGGCGTGCAGGTCTTCCAGTACTGGCTCTTGAGCCGCGGCCACACGCCGCCGCCGCCGGTGGAGAAGGCGCCAGTCGCGAAGGCTGAGGCGGTGAGGCCCGCCAAGGCCGCGAAGGCGCCCAAGGCCGCGAGGGCCAAGTGAGGACGACGAG
>SKMG01000350.1 GCA_007121175.1 Trueperaceae bacterium
CACGAGAAGGCGACCCAGTTCGAGATGACTCCGACCTTCACGCCGGCCGCAGGCGCCGCCCGTCTGCAGATGGGCACGCCGCCCATCCTCGCTCTCGCGGGCCTCGAAGGCGCCTTGGCGCTGTTCGAGGAGATCGGCATCGAGGCGCTGCGTGAGCGCTCGCTCTCGCTCACCGACGCCCTCTGGACCCTGCTCGAGGCAGGTGTCCCGGAGGTCCGCATCGTCACGCCTCGGCTCCACGCCGAGCGCGGCGGCCACCTGGCCCTGGCCCACCCGCACGCCCGGGCGATCGTCGGGGCGCTGCGGCGCCGCAGCGTGATCACCGACTTCCGCCCGCCCGACCTCGTTCGCATGGCGCCGGCGGCGCTCTACACCAGCGACCAGGACCTCGAGCTCGCCGTGGCCGCCCTGCGCGAGCTGCTCGACGCCGGCGAGCACCGGCTCGAGCCGCCGCCGGCGCCGGTGGGCTGATCCGGCGCGCGGCCATCATTCGGCGACGATCGCCTCGGCCTCGATCTCGACGAGGTAGCCAGCGCCGATCAGCCGGGCCTCGATCATGGTGTTGGCAGGGCGGATCTCTCGGAAGCGCTCACCGTGCGCACGGGCGCACGGCTCCCAGTGGGCGAGGTCCGAGACGTAGACGCGGGTCCGGACCACGTGCTCGAGCCGGGCACCGACCGAGGCCAGGGCGCCCTCGAGCTTGTCGATGACCGCATGCGTCTGCGCGGCCGGGTCGTTGCCGCCGAGCAGGCGGGTGCCGTGCGTCGCGGTCGTGCCCGACACCAGCACCCGTTCGCCGGAGCGCACCGCGCGGCAGTAGCCGGCGAGCGTCTCCCACGGCGTGCCGGAACGCACCTGGGTTCGGTCGGGCAACGCCCCGGGGGCCGTCTCGTACGGCGCGGGAAAGCTCTCGAGGTGGTGGCTCAAGTCGCCGCTGGCGGTGAGGAACGGCGGCCTGCGGTACTCGTCGCCGCAGTCGCCGGGGATCGGCGCGAGGGCTTGCGACGCCAGGGCGAGCGTGGAGCGTGCCTCGTCGTCGAGCTCGAAGTCGAACAGCCGCAGCGTGTCCTCGAGGTGCTCACTGCGCCCCAAGCGCACCCCGACGATGACGCCCGCGACCGCAGGTGACTCCAGGACGTATCTGGTGGCCACGTTGGCCATCGACACGCCGAGCCGCTCGGCCACGTGCCGGATCGCTCCGAGCAGGGCTTGGAACGGCTCCCACCCGCCGGCGGCCTGCACGAAGCGGTAGTACTTCATCAGCGAGTACGTCGACAACTCCTGCGCAGTGGGCTCGGCACGGCCCAGCCAGCGCTCGGTCAAGAGCCCGCCGGCCACCGTGCCGTAGCCGAGCAGCCGCGCACCCGATGCCAGGCACAGAGACTGCATCGCGCCTTCGAAGCGCCTGTCGAGCAGCGAGCAGGCGACCTGGTTGCTGACGATCTGGATGCCGCTCGCGAGAGCGAGCCGCAGGTGGGCGGTATCGAAGTTGGTGAGCCCTAGGAGCCCGATCGCCCCCTCGCGCCGCAGGCCGTCGAGCCAGAAGAGCGCGTCGATCCAGCTCGGGTGGGCGTACGACCAGGTGTGGAACTGGAGCAGGTCGAGTCGCTCGACGCCGAGGCGCCGGCGGGCCCGGTCGACCGCCTCTCTCACCTCGCGCTCGCTGATCGGCCCCGGCGCGGGAACCCACTTGGTGAGCAACTCGACCGGCTGGGACGGACTGCGCTCGGCGCGGAAGCGGCCGGCGATGGGCTCGGCCGAACCGTAGTGATCGGCCATGTCGAAGCTCGTGAGCCCGGCATCGGCGTAGGGGGCCATCGCCCGCGCAGCGGCCTCGAGATCGAGTGGCGTACCGTCCCGCTCGAGGTCGGCGACCTGCCACAGGCCCGTCAGCACGCGCGAGACCGTGAGGCCGGGGCCGAGCTCGAACCTGGGGACCGGGGCGTCTTGGGGCACCTGAGCCCTCCTCGCTCGGCGCTCCGCGGAGCGACCGAGGCGGCCCGCGGGCGTACCCTGGTGTACCATTCGCGAGCCGGCGGCGACCGGGGCGGGCGCCGCCCGTCGCGTGCCGCGAGGGACGCCCGCCACTGTTCGACGTGCACGCGCCTCACCTAGGCTAGCCGGCGGAACGCGCGCCCAGCCCGCAGGCTCGACCCGACCGACGGGCGGCGGCGCGCGTCGCGGAGCCAGAGGGAGGACCGAAGAGATGCGATTCGACGTCGTCATCGTCGGCGCTGGGATCGTCGGCTGTGCCATCGCCCGTGAGTTGACGCGTTACCGGCTGGACGTTGCCCTGATCGAACGCGAGTGCGAGGTGGGCCTCGGCACCAGCAAGGCCAACAGCGGCATCATCCACGGCGGCCATCGAGCCGCCGACGGGACCGCCAAGGGCGCCACCGAGTACCGCGGCAACCTCCTGTGGGACGAGCTCGCGCATGACCTGCCGTTCGGCTTCCAGCGCATCGGCGACCTGACGGTCGCCTTCGACGACGACGATGAGCGCCATCTCTCTGAGCTGCTCGACCAAGGCCGCCGCCGCGGCGTGACCGGCCTCGAGCTGTGGGACTCCGAGCGGTTGCGTCGCGAGGAGCCGAACCTCTCGCACGACATCCGCAGCGCACTGCACGCCCCCACCAGCGGCGTCGTCAACCCCTACGAGGCCTGCTTCGCACTCGCCGAGAGCGCGGTGCGCAACGGGCTGACGCTGTTGCTCGAACACACCGTGGTGGGTATCGAGCGGGGCGAATCCGGCTTCACCGTGCGCACCGACCGCGGCAGCCTCGAGGCGCGCTTCGTGATCAACGCCGCGGGCGTGCACGGCGACGCCGTCGCTCGCTTGGTGGGAGCCGAGGAAGCCGGACTGCGCTTCCGCAAGGGCGAGGAGTACCTGCTCGACAAGCGGCTGGTCGGCTTCGTGACCCGCGTGGTGTTCCCCTGCCCGTCCCCGACCTCCAAGGGGATCTTGGTGATCCCGACCTACGACGGCACGCTGATGGTCGGACCCACCGCCACGCCCTCGGACGCGGACGACGTCACCACCACTGCCCAGGGCGCCCAAGCAGTCTTCGAAGGCGCCCGGCGGCTGGTGCCCGGCATCAGCGAGGAGGACTGCATCGCCGAGTTCGCCGGTGTCCGCGCGGTCGCCGCCGACGAGGACTTCGCCATCCACTCGACGGCGGTGCCGGGCTTCGTCAACGTCATCGGCATCCAGTCGCCGGGTCTGACGGCGGCACCGGCGATCGCCCTCGATGTGGTCGAGCTGCTGCGCAGCGAGGGTCTCTCGCTGGAGCTCGACGACGCGTTCATCCCCGGTATCGACGCGCCGATCCTGTTCGCGCAGCTCGAGCCCGAAGAGCAGGCCCGGGTGGTCCGCGGCGATCCGCGCTTCGGCCGTATCGCCTGCCGCTGCGAGATCGTCACCGAAGGCGAGGTGCTGCACGCGATCGAGCGTGGCGCGCGGACGATGGACGGCATCAAGTTCCGCACCCGCGCCGGCATGGGTCGCTGCCAGGGCGGCTTCTGCGCCTGGCGCTGCATGCGGTTGCTGGCCGACACGCTCGACATCGACATCTCGGAGGTCACGAAGCGCGGTGGGCGCTCCTGGATCGCTACGCCACGCTTGGAGGTGGAGCATGCCTGAGCTGCAGCCTCGTCACCTGCAGCGGCGCTACGACGTCGTCGTGGTCGGCGGCGGCCCCGCCGGCCTCGCCGCCGCGCTCGGAGCGCGTGAGCAGGGCGCCGAAGGGGTGCTGATCGTCGACCGCGAGTCCGAGCCCGGCGGCATCTTGCAGCAGTGCATCCACCACGGCTTCGGGCTGCACCACTTCAAGGAGGAACTCACCGGCCCGGCCTACGCCGAGCGCTACCTGGGGCAGGTGCTCGAACACGACGTCGACATCCTCACCGACGCCTACGTGCTCGATGTCGACCCGAGTCGGCGGGTGGGGCTGCTCTCGAGCCGCCACGGCCGGACCGAAGTCGACGCCGGGGCGGTCGTGCTGGCGATGGGCGCACGCGAGCGCACCCGCCAGGCGATCCGCATCCCCGGCACGAGGCCAGCGGGCATCATGACCGCGGGATTCGCTCAGAAGCTCGTGAACATGGCCGGCTACCTGCCCGGCCGCCGCGTCGCCATCCTCGGCTCCGGCGACATCGGCCTGATCATGGCGCGGCGCCTGGTGCTCGAGGGCGCCGAGGTCGTCGGCGTCTTCGAGCTGATGCCGCACGCCAACGGCCTGACGCGCAACGTCGTGCAGTGCCTGCACGACTTCGGCATCCCGCTCCACCTCTCCACCACGGTGGTGCACATCCACGGCGACGAGCGCATCGAGAAGGTCACGGTCGCGCCGGTCGACGAGTCGTTCACGCCGCGCATGGACCAGGCCTGGGATGTCGACTGCGACACGCTGCTGGTATCGATCGGCTTGATCCCCGACAACGAGCTCGCCCGCACGCTCGGGGTGCGGCTCGACCCGGTCACCACCGGCCCGGTGGTGACGAGCAGCATGGAGACCTCGCGCGACGGCGTGTTCGCGTGCGGCAACACGGTGCACATCCACGACCTCGTCGACTGGGTGAGCCAGGAGTCGCAGCTCGCCGGGGGCGCGGCCGGGGGCTACGCCACCGGACGGCACCGCCGCGCCGACAACGTCCGGCTCCTGCCCGGCAGCAACGTGCGCTCGTGCATCCCCCACACCATCACCACCGAGCGCGAGCACACCATCTTCCTGCGCGTCACGAAGTCGCTCGCTCCCTGTACGCTGCGCTTGGGCGAGGTCTACGAGCGCCCGCTGCGCTACGTGGTGCCGGGCGAGATGGTGACGCTCAAGGTACGGCCACGCTTCCTCCAGGGCTTCCATGGAGGCAACCTGCGGGTGGACGTCGTCGCGCGCGAGGAGGCTGCAGCATGAGTGAGACGAGCCACTACCTCTGCATCGGCTGCCCGCTCGGCTGCCGCCTCGAGGTCGACACCCAAGGCGACGAGATCCTCGAGGTGCGCGGCAACGCGTGCAAGCGCGGCGACACCTTCGCTCGCCAGGAGCACGTCGACCCGCGGCGCTTCGTGACCACGACCGTTGCGATCGAGGGGGCGCCCTGGCCGCGGCTACCGGTGGCGACGGCCGGCTCCGTCCCCAAGCACGTGATGCGGGAGGTGTGCGAGGCGCTGCATGGCTTGCGCCTCGAGGCGCCCGTCGAGCTCGGTCAGGTGGTCCTGCCGGACGCGCTCGGCACCGGCATCGACGTGGTCGCGACCAGGAGCATGGAGCGGCGCTGAAGCGCCGCTAGCGGCGCTCAGCCGGGGCGTCGCAGCTCCCTCGCATCACCAGCCGGGCCTGGTAGCGGCAGCGGACGCTCTCACGGGAGGGCCGATCGAGCGCATCGAGCACGATCCCCACCGCCGTACGGCCCATCTCGTCGATCGGCTGCTCGAGCACGTCCAACGGCGGCGTCACCACGGTGGTCCAGCGGTCGTGATCGAAGCTCAAGAGCGATACGTCGTCCGGGATGACGAGACGCAGATCCTGGAGGGCCCGTAGCGCCCCTATCGCCGAGGCTCCGGTGAGCGCGAAGATCGCGGTCGGCCGCGGCGCGAGCAGCATCGCGCGCCGGGTCGCCTGGTAGGCGTGCTCTTCGGCGGTGGCGGCGCCAGTGCGCGCCACCTTCGGGTTCCAGGCGTCGGGCAGCGACAGCCCGGCCATCCCGGCGGCCGAGACGAAGCCGTCGGTGCGCTCGTCGGGATGGTCGATGGACTCTTGCAGACCGATGCCGGCGATGCGTTCGTGCCCGAGGGTCCTTAGGTAGCGCACGCCCTCGGCGGTGGCGCCGGCGTTGTCGAGCATCACGTGGTGAAACGGGCTGTGCGGGTGGAAGTAGTCGATCTCGACGATGGCCGTGCCGCGCTCGGCCATGCGCTGCAGGTACTCGTAGTTGCCGCTGCCGTAGGCCGATCGGAGGATCAGGCCGCTCACGCGGTGGCTGTTGAAGGCACGCAGGTCGGCGAGCTCGACGTCGGCCCGATACTCGTTGTCGGCGATGAGCAGCGAGAACCCTGCGGACCTCGTGGCCCTGCCGACCGCGCGCGTCAACGAGGCGAAGAAGAAGCCGAGGATGTCGCCGACGATGAGCCCGATGGCACGGTTGCGGCCCCGGCGCAGGGCGCCCGCGGTCTCGTTGGGCTCGTAGCCGAGCGCTGCGACGACCTCGAGCACCCTCTCGAGCGTCGCAGGCGAAACCAGCCCTGGCTCACGGATGGCGCGCCG
>SKMG01000092.1 GCA_007121175.1 Trueperaceae bacterium
CGGAGCGACGCCGGCAGCGCTTCGATGCGGTCGATCGCGACCATCAACGCCCCGAGATCGAGCGTCGAGGGCAGCTCGAGGCGGCCGATCGGATACGTCTCCGGCATGCCGCTCACCTCCCTCCCCATGCTACGCAGGGCGCGGGGGGTACGCGCCGAGGAACCGGTGCTCGGCGCCTGATTGTCGGCCGATGGCCACGCGAGCGGCCGCGTCGCTCGAGAGCGTAGGCTGGAACGATGAGAGCCGCCGTCGTCGCCGCGCCGCACGCTCGACCGGTCGTCCAGGACGTCGCCGAGCCCAGCCTGCCGCCCCACGGAGCCCTGGTGCGTGTGCGGGCCACCGGCGTGTGCCGCAGCGATTGGCACGCGTGGGTCGGGCACGACGTCAGCGTCGGCTTCCCGCACGTGCCGGGACACGAGTTCTCGGGGTTGGTCGAGGCGGTCGGTCCCGAGGTGCTCCGCTTCACCGGTGGCGAGCGCGTCACCGCACCGTTCTGTTGCGGCTGCGGTCGCTGCGCCGTCTGCGCGACCGGGCATCAGCAGCTATGCGAGCGCGAGTACCAGCCGGGCTTCGACGGCTGGGGCAGCTTCGCCGAGCTGGTGATGGTGCCGTGGGCCGACGTCAACCTCGCGCGGCTGCCCGAGGGCCTGACCTTCGTCGAGGCGGCGAGCCTCGGCTGTCGCTTCATGACGGCCTGGCGCGGCCTCGTCGATCAGGCTGGCCTGCGGGCGGGCGAGCGCGTGTTGGTGATCGGCTGCGGCGGCGTGGGCCTGTCGTGCGTGATGATCGCTGCGGCCCTCGGCGCCCACGTGATCGCAGCCGACATCGAGCCCGCGAGGCTCGCACTAGCGCTTCGCTTCGGCGCCGCGGCGGTGCTCGACGTACGCGAGCACGACCTCGTCGAGCAGGCCCGGGAGCTCAGCGGCGGCGGTGTCGACGTCTCGGTCGATGCGTTTGGCAGCGCCGCGGCGTGCGCCCAGGGCATCCGGGCGCTGCGGCGCCGCGGACGTCACCTGCAGCTCGGTCTGCTGCTCGGCGCCGAGGCCGATCCACGGCTGCCGATGCACGACGTGATCCGCCGCGAGCTGCGCGTCATCGGCAGCCACGGCATGCCGGCTCACCGCTACCCGACACTGTTCACCTTCGTCCGGGACGCGGCGCTCCCGCTCGGGGAGCTCGTGGGCGAGCGGGCCGGGCTCGAGGCTGCGGGCGATGCGCTCGCGGCGATGGCCGAGTTCACGCCGCTCGGCGTCACGGTGCTCGAGCCGTAAGGGCGGGCGCTGTGCAGACCGCCTCAGCAGGCCGACGAGCCGCGTGTCGGGCTCTCAGCTCCCTTGCATCAGGCCGCGGATGCGACCGTTCGCCTCGACGCGGACGTTGCGCGCGGCGGGCTCGCGCGGCAGCCCGGGCATGGTGAAGATGCGGCCCATCAACGCCACCACGAAGCCGGCGCCTGCGGCGAGCCGCAGCTCGTTCACCGTGGGCACGAAGCCCCGGGCCAGACCACCCCCCTTGGGATCGTCGGTGAACGACAGGTGTGTCTTGGCGACGCAGACCGGGAGCTCGCCGAACCCAGCGGCATCGATACGTTCGAGGTCCTGCCGGGCGGCGTCGGTCAGGGTCACGTCGGCAGCGCCGTAGATCTGCTGCGCCAGCGCGCGGAGCTTGTCGATCACGCCGGCGTCACGCCGGTAGAGCGCCCGCGGCTCCGGAGGGGCGTCGGCGTTCAGACGCAGCTGCTCGCGCACCGCCGCCGCGAGCGCAACCCCGCCCGAACCGCCCTCCGAGAAGGCCGTGCAGCGCGCGATCGCCGCCTCCAACTCTCTCGCGTGCGCCTCGACGAGGGACAGCTCGTCCTCGGCGTCGCTCGAGAACACGTTCAGCGCCAGCACCACCGGGAGTCCGAAGGAGCGCACGTTCGCCACCTGCCGGTCGAGGTGTTCGAGCCCGCGCTGGAGGTCGCCGCCGCCGTGGTGCGCCAGCGCCCGCACCGTCACGACCAGCACCACGCAGCGCGGCCAGACGCCGGCCACCGGCGCCTTGAGGTGCAAGAACTTCTCGCCGCCCAGGTCGAAGCCGAAGCCCGCCTCGGTGACCACCACCTCGGCGTGCCGTAGCGCCAGGCGGGTCGCGAGCACGCTCGAGCAGCCGTGGGCGATGTTGGCGAACGGGCCGCAGTGCACCAGGGCCGGGGTCCCGTCGGCGGTCTGGACGAGGTTCGGCCGCAACGCATCGCGCAGGAGCGCCACCATCGCCTCGGTGGCCATCACGTCGCCGGCGGTGACCGGCGTTCCGTCGCTGCGCCAGCCGACCACCGTCCGGCCGAGGCGTGTGCGCAAGTCCTGCAGCGAGTCCGCGAGCGCGAGGGTGGCCATCACCTCGCTGGCGGCGGTGATGTCGAAGCGGCTCGTCCGCTCCGCGCGGCCGCCGGCGTCGACCACGACGCTGCGCAACGCGCGATCGTTCATATCGAGCACGCGCGGCCAGGTGACCTGCTGCGGGTCGATCCCGCTGGCGATCGCACCGTCGCGGGCCCCGAAGTGGAGCTCGGCGTCGATCATCGCGGCGAGCAGGTTGTGTGCCGTTCCGATGGCGTGGAGGTCGCCAGTGAAGTGCAGGTTGACGTCGTCGGCGGGCACCAGCTGGGCGCGGCCGCCTCCGGTGCCGCCTCCCTTCATGCCGAAGACGGGTCCCAGCGACGGCTCTCGCAGCGCCACGCAGGCGCGCGCCCCAACGCGCCGCAGCCCGTCCGCGAGCCCGACGCTGACGGTGGTCTTGCCCTCGCCGAAGCGCGTGGGCCCGATGGCGCTGACCAGCACGAGGGCCCCGTGATCGCCAGCGCGATCGGCGGGGGTCGCATCTGGATCGAGCTTGGCCTTACTCGAGCCGAGCGTGGTGACGGCCTTCGGATCGATGCCCAGCTCGGCCGCAACGTCCGCGATCGGGCGCGTTCTGGTTGTCATGGAGGCAGCCTAGCCGCTCCCAGCGACGGGCTACAGAGACGCGTGACCCGGGGCGGGTGTCGTGATCAGGGAGGCCTGCCGCCGTGCCGAGCGAGGGCAGGGGCGGCTCAGCCGGCGTCCACCAACGCGAGCGCTCGTTCGCCGCGCGGCTCGACCCGGCCGACGACCGCGGCACGCTCGAAACGTTCGCGCACGTGTGCGATGAACTCGTCGTGCGCATCGGGCGCGACGGCCAACAGCAGGCCGCCGCTGGTCTGCGGGTCGACGAGCGTCAGCCAGTCGACTTCGCCGAGCCTCTCGCGGCCGCTGAGGTGCGGCTCGACGTAGCGCGCGTTGCTGCCGTGCGCCTTGGTCAGGATCCCGCGCCGCAGGGTGTCCTCGGCTCCCGGAAGGCGCGGCACGGCGGCGGCGTCGAACTGCAGCGTCACGGCTGAAGCCTGGGCCACGTGCAGCGCATGCCCCAGCAGGCCGAAGCCGGTGACGTCGGTGGCAGCGTGGACCGCAGCGTGCAGGCGCTCTGGGAGGTCGAGCCGATTGAGCTGCCGCATCGAGGCGATGGCCTCCGACATCGTGTCGGCGTCGATCAGGTCGTGCTTGCGAGCACCGGCCAGGGTCCCCGTGCCGAGCGCCTTGGTCAGCACCAGCGCGTCACCGGGGCGAGCGCCGTCGTTGCGCCACAGGCGCTGCGGGTGCGCGAGACCCGTCACGCTGAAGCCGAACTTGAGCGTGTCGTCCTCGATCGAGTGCCCGCCGACGAGGTGGGCGCCGGCCTCGCGAATGGTGGCGTCGGCGCCGGCCATCAGCTCGTGGAGCACCGACTGGGGCAACGTGTCGAGCGGGTAAGCCAGGATCGTGAGCGCCGTGAGCGGCGTCCCGCCCATGGCGAAGACGTCGGAGAGCGCGTTGGCCGCGGCGACCGAGCCGAACTCGAAAGGGTCGTCCACCACCGGGGTGAAGAAGTCGAGCGTGTGGATCAGCGCCAGGTCGGGGCGCAAGCGCCACACCGCCGCGTCGTCGAGGCGGTCGTGCCCCACCAGCAGGTCTTCGTGGGCGACACTGGTCAGGTTCCGGAGCAGCTCGCCGAGGCTCCCGGCGGCGATCTTCGCCGCACATCCGCCCTTAGCGACCGTGTGCGTCAGCCGGATGGGCGCGGTGTTCACGTGGTCCTCCCCTCGCTCGCGTGCTCGTGTGCTGGACGGTCGCCGGCGGGCGCCGGGCAGTCGCCGGCGGGCGCCGGGCAGTCGCCGGCGTGTGCTGAACGGTCGCCGGCGTGCGCCGGTAGCGCGTCGACGAGCGCCGGCAGCGCCGCGAGGAGCTCCTCGGCGTCGCCGCGCAGCGCCACGGGGCGAGCCAGAGTTCGGCGGTTGCGCTCGTAGAGGCGGTCGTAGTACTGCTCGAGCAGCAGGGTGATCCAGCCGCGGTGGGCGTCGAGATCCGACCAATCGGCCTCGGCCCTCGCCAACGCGCCGAGGATCGCGGTGGTGCGCGGCCCGCCGAGTCGGCGACGCAGCCGCAGCACGCCCGCTTCCAGCGCAGCCCGGGCAGCCGCTACGCCGTGCCGCAGCGCGGGCGAGCGGACGTAGGTCTCGAACACGCGCGCGACCCGCTCCTCGAGGCCGGCCTCGAGCAAGACGAGCTGCGCGCCCTGCATCTGCCCGAGCAGCGCCGGAGGCAGCGTGCGCCGACCGACGTAGCGCGACTCGTCCTCGACCACCACTGCCCGGGCGCGGTGGAGCAACAGCGCGCAGGCGATGGCGTGCTCGAAGCTCGGCTGCGGGGGCTGCGGTTCGTCGGTGGCGCCGAAGGAGCTGCCGCGGTGCTGGGCGAGCGCCTCGAGGTCGAGCACGAACAGGGCTGGAGCTGCCGCCGCGAGCCGCCGCAGGAGGTCGGTCTTACCAGCGCCGGTGAGGCCGCTCAGCACCAGCAGCGGTGCGCGCGCCAGGGCCGCAGGCAGGGCGTTCGTCAGGTGCCGCCGGACGGCCTTGTAGCCACCTTCGACCGGCTGCGCACTCGGTAGGTCGATGAGGCTGCTCGCGAGCGCACTCCGCAGCCCGCCGCGCCAGCACACCACGGCAGTCGGCCGCTGCGCGGCCACCCGACGCCAGGCGGCCACGCGCGCGCCCAGGTGTGGCCCGGTGAGCTCCCAACCGAGCGCGACCGCCGCCTCCTGCCCCGCCTCGGCATAGCGCAGGCCCACCAGGTGGCGCTCCTCGTCAGTCAGCAGCGGCAGCGCATGCGCCCCCGGCAGCGCCCCTCGAGCGACCTCGAGCGGCGAGCGCACGTCGATGATCGCCAACGGTTGGTCGCCGGCGCCCACGGGGTAGAGCGCGTCTGGCCGGAGCTGCTGCCTCACGCCTTCATGGTGCCACGAGCAGCCCCAGGAGGCCGCCCGCCGCGATCAGCAGAGCAGGGTGCGGATCGCGCCGCAGCGAGACGAAGAGCGCCACGCCGGCGATCGCCCACAGCGGCAGATTCGCCCACCAGACGGGCGCCACGGCCAGCGCGGCGGGTGCGAAGTCCCACACCACCAGCGCCAGCAGCGCCACCACTACCGGCCGCACGCCAGCCAGGAAGCGTTGCACCGCCGCGTGGTCGCGGAAGCGAAGGTAGGCGCTGGCCAGCGCGATCATCGCGACGATGGTCGGCATCGTGACGGCGAGCAGGCCGACGACGGCGCCTGCTGCGCCGGCGACCTGGTAGCCGACGTAGCCCGCGAGCTTCGTGGCGATCGGCCCCGGCAGGGCGTTGCCGAAGGCGAAGGCGTCGAGGAACGCGTCGCGCGTCAGCCAGCCGCGCACCTCCACGACCTCGACCTGGATCAGCGGGATCATCGAGGGCCCGCCGCCGAAGCCGAACAGCCCCGCGCGCGCGAACGAGACGAACAGCTCCCACAGGTCGCTCACACGCGCCTCGCGAGGAGCAGGCCGAGCAGCCCGCCGGCGATGATGAGGAGCGCGGGGTGCACATCGAGCAGCGCAGCGAGGGCGAACGCGCCGACCGCCAGGCTCCAGCGCCAGGCGCGCTCCCATCCGTCGCCCCGGACTGCGAGCGCGGACGGGGCGAAGCCCAGCACCACCAGCACCAGCAGGGCGATGACCACCGGCCGCAGGCCCGCCAGGAAGCGCTCCACCGGCGCTGCATCCTGGTAGCGCAGGTAGAGCGCCGACAGGGCCACCATCGCCAGGATGGTCGGAACCGTGAGGCCGGCGAGCGCCGCGATCGCGCCGGGCCAGCCCGCCACCCGGTAGCCGAC
>SKMG01000370.1 GCA_007121175.1 Trueperaceae bacterium
CGCGCGCCTCCTTCTCGAACTTCTCGATGTGCACCGAGGTGTAGGCGTCGTCGCGCACCAGCCGCTCACTGAGGACGATGGCGTCTTCGAAGTTGTAGCCGTCGAAGGGCATGACGGCGATCATGATGTTCTTGCCCAGCGCCAGGCGGCCGACGTCGGAGGCGGGTCCGTCGGCCAGCACCTGGCCCGCCTCGATGCGCTGGCCGACCGCCACCACCGGGCGCTGGTCGAGGTTGGTGTTCTGGTTCGAGCGCTGGAAGCGGGTGAGCACGTAGGTGCGCTCGACCAGCTTGTCGCTCTCGACCACCACCTTGCTCGCGTCGACGAACCGTACCGTGCCGCCCTCGAGGGCCAGCACGGCGGTACCGGAGTCGCGGGCCACACGCTCTTCGACGCCGGTGCCGACGTAGGGCGCCTCGCTGCGGATCAGCGGTACCGCCTGCGACTGCATGTTCGAGCCCATCAGCGCGCGGTTGGCGTCGTCGTGCTCGAGGAACGGGATGAGCGAGGTCGGGATCGAGATGATCTGCTTCGGCGAGACGTCCATGAAGTCGACGTCTTCGGGCGCGACGAACACCGGGTCGCCGAGCTTGCGCGCCACGATGCGTTCGCTGGCGAAGCGGCCGTCGTCCTCGAGCGGCGTGTTGGCCTGCGCGATGATGTAGCGATCCTCGTCGTGGGCCGTCATGTAGACGACCTCGGAGGTCACCACCTGATCCTGCACCCGGCGGTACGGGGCCTCGATGAAGCCGAGCTCGTTGACGCGCGAGAAGCTCGCCAGCGAGGTGATCAGGCCGATGTTCGCGCCCTCCGGCGTCTCGATCGGGCAGATCCGGCCGTAGTGGGTGCGGTGCACGTCGCGGACGTCGAAGCCCGCGCGCTCGCGCGTGAGGCCGCCCGGGCCGAGAGCCGAGATGCGGCGCTTGTGGCGCAGCTCGGAGAGCGGGTTGACCTGATCCTTGAACTGCGACAGCTGGCTGCGTCCGAAGAACTCACGCAGCGCCGCCACGATCGGGCGGTTGTTCACCAGCTTCTGCGGCGTTGCGGCGTCAGGATTGCCGAGCAGCATGCGCTCGCGCACGCCGCGCGCCATCCGGCCCAGGCCGACCCGGATCTGGTCGGCGACCAGCTCGCCGACCGTGCGGATGCGGCGGTTGCCGAGGTGGTCGATGTCGTCGGCCGAGAAGCCCGCCGCGCCCGCCTGCAGCTGTACCAGGTACTGTAGGGTCGGGATCAGGCCGTAGTCTGCGAAGGTGCCGTCCGCGTACCCGAGCAGCGTCTTCTGCTCGAACGACAGCCCCAGCTTGGCGTTGAGCTTGTAGCGACCGGCGTCGCCGAGGTCGTAGCGGCGCGGATCCGCCAGCAGGCTGTGCAGGTAGCTCGTCGCCTTGTCGACCTTGGGTGGGTCGCCGGGCCTCAGCACCGTGAACAGGCGCAGCAGCGCCTCGTCGCCGGTGATGCCGCTGGCCTCCTCCGCTTCCAGCGTCGGGTCGACGAGCGACTCGTGCCCGCGGAACAGCCCGCGGATCGACTCGTCGCCGTACCCGAGCACGCGCAGCAGCAGCGTGAACGGGAACTTGCGCTTGTTGACCTTCATCCACAGCACGTCGCTGTTGTCGAACTCGATCTCGATCCACGGCCCGCGCTTGGGCATCGGGATGATGCTGGCGGTGAGGCGCCGGTTGATGCCCTGCTGCACGCCGGTGAAGTACACCCCCGGCGAGCGGTGGATCTGCGAGACGATCACGCGATCGGCGCCGTTGATGACGAACGAGCCGTCCTCGGTCATCAGCGGCAGGTCGCCCAGGAAGACCTGGTCCTCCTTGATGAGCCCGGTGTCCTTGTGGACGAGCTGGAGCTTGGCGAACAGGCCGGCCTGGTACGACAGGTCCTTCTCCCGGCACTCGTCCGGGTCGAACTCCGGCTCGTGTAAGGTGTACTCCAGGAAGTCGAGGACCAGGCCCGTCTGACGACCGCGCTCGGTCTCGTCGATCGGGAAGATCTCCCGGAAGGCGGCCTGCAGGCCGGTGTCGGCGCGGAGGGCAGAAGCCACGTCCTTCTGCAGGAAGGCGTCGTAGGATGAGATCTGGATGTTGGTGAGGTTGGGCAGGTCGATGACTTCGGTGATGCTGCCGAATCTTCTGATCTCGCGCATCTTCACCCCTTCGGAGTCGCTGCGGCGTAAGACGAGGCCGACTGGACCGATTCCAGGACGGCGGCGTGAAAGAAGGTCGTCCCAGCGGCGCTGTGCGGCGCTGAGCGCAGGTCACATAACTGGCGTGACATAGGCGAGGGCGGACCAACCACCGCCGCGATCCGTAACCGGGCCCGGGGCCGGGCCTCCGACCGGGCCCAGCGCCCGGTCAGAGGTTGTGCGGTTACGGAGCGCGCGCGGCGTCCGTCCTTCGTGGTCGTGATCTCAAACAGGGAGCGATCCGTCAGGGTTCCCTCCAGAGCATGCATCCGGTGCGTGCGGGAGATCTACTTGACCTCGATGACGGCGCCCGCGGCCTCGAGCTTCGTCTTGATCTCTTCGGCCTCGTCCTTCGAGATGTCCTCGCGGACGACGCCGCCGCTCTCGACCAAGTCCTTGGCCTCCTTCAGGCCGAGGCTGGTGATCGCGCGCACTTCCTTGATGACCTGCAGCTTCTTCTCGCCGGCCGACTTGATCGACACGGTGAACTCGGTCTGTTCTTCGGCGGCAGCCTCGGGTGCGGCGGCGCCGGCGGCCGCCATCATCATGCCGGCGGGCATCGCTGCGGCGGCCTCGACGCCCCAGGTCTCCTTGAGGGTATCGACGAGGTCCACGAGCTCGAGGACCGTCAAACCAGAGAGTTGTTCCACCATCGCGGCTTTGTCGAACGCCATGTCATGTCTCCTTCAGCTTGTCGTGATAGTTGTCGAGCACGGTCACCAGGTTCTGCGGGGGAGCGCCGAGCACACCCTTGAGCTGCACCATCGGCGCCTGGAGCACGCCGATCAGCTGGCTCAGGAGCTGCTCGCGGGTGGGAAGCGTGGCGATCTTCGCCAGCGCTTCGGGTCCGACCACACTGCCTTGGAGGTAGCCGCCCTTGGAGGCGGGGAGGTCCCGGGCATGGGCCTTGGCGTAGTCGGTCAACGCCTTCGCCGGCGCGACCGGATCCTCGCCGACGAGGACCAGTGCGGTGGGGCCGATCAGGGTCGCGCTGAAGCCCTCGACGCCGCGCTCCTCGAGCACCACGTTGATCAGCGAGTTCTTGGCGACCAGCAGCCGTCCGCCGGCGCCGCTCACGTTGGCGCGCAGCCGGTGGAGTTCCCCGGCAGAGAGCCCCTGGTAGTCGACCAAGAAGAACGTCGACGCCCCCGCGAGGAGCTCGCGGAGCTGGGCGACGGACGCTTCGTTCCTGGGGTTGGCCATTCACGCCTCTTCCGTTGTCGTTGCTGACGATGTCCGAATCCTCGCCCTCGGAGGGTCTCCCCGAGCGTTTTGAATCGGACGTGAGCCGCGAAGCGTAGGTCGGTCCCAGCGGCCATGGCCGTTGGTCTCGACGCGCCTCGGCAGGATCTTTAAGCCTGGCAGGCCCCTGCTGTCTCCGACGCCGAAGGTGGGTAGCCTCCGCTACGCACCGGGATGCCCTGTCAAACCGTCACGCGTACGCTCGGCCCCATGGTGGAGCTGAGGTGGACGGTCCGGAGATACGTGCCCTTGGCCGCGTCGGGCTTGGCGGCCTCGAGCGCCTGTCGCAACGCCACGAGGTTCTCAGCCAGCGCCTCGGGCGTGAAGGAGGCCTTGCCGATCGGCGCGTGCACCACCCCGGTCTTGTCGGAGCGGAACTCGATCTGGCCGGCCTTGAGCGCACGCACGATGCCGCCGATGTCGACGCCGACCGTGCCGGCTTTCGGGTTGGGGAGCAGGCCGCGCGGGCCCAGCACGCGGCCGAGCTTCGATCCGACCGCAGCCATCATGTCGGGCGTCGCGACCACGGCGTCGAACTCGAACCAGCCGCCGGCGACCTTGTCGATCAGCTCCTGCGCGCCGACGTAGTCAGCGCCGGCCGCCTCGGCGTCGGCCGCCTTGTCGCCCTGGGTGAACGCCAGCACCCGCACCGCGCGGCCGGTGCCGTGCGGCAGCGCCACCGTACCGCGCACGTTCTGGTCGGACTTCTTCGGATCGATGCCGAGCCGGAAGTGCGCTTCGATGGTCTCGTCGAACTTGGCCGTAGCCAGCTTCCGCACCAGCTCGGCTGCATCACTGACCGGGTAGACCTTCTGGCGCTCGATGAGGCCGCGGAGCTCGCGGTAGCGCTTGCCGTGCTTAGCCATTGCCCGGCACCCCCTCGACGGTGACGCCCATCGAACGCGCCGTACCGGCGATGATGTGCGCAGCAGCGACCTCGTCGTTGGCGTTGAGATCCTTCATCTTGGCCTTGCCGAGCTCGAGGCACTGCTCCCAGCTGAGCGTGCCGACCTTCTCCTTGTGCGGCTCGCCGGAGCCCTTGGCGATCCCGGCAGCCTGCCTGATCAAGTACGACGCCGGCGGCGTCTTGGTGATGAAGGTGAACGAGCGGTCGCCGAAGATGGTGATCTCGACCGGGACGATCGCCCCGGCCTGCGACGCGGTGGCGGCGTTGTACTCCTTGACGAACTGCATGATGTTGGCGCCGTGCTGGCCCAGCGCCGGACCGACCGGCGGGGCGGGCGTCGCCGCGCCCGCCTGCAGCTGCAGCTTCACGATGCCGATGACCTTCTTGGCCATGGTGGCGGTACCTCCTTAAGCTCCCTCGCCGGTCCGCCGCCGGTCGAGGTCCTTGCGCTTCCCAAACCGGATCGCCGTGCGGCGGCGGCGCCACCGCGTCGGCGGGCTGGGTGTGTCATGGGCCGAGCGCGGCAGAGCCGCGGCCGGCGGCCGACCTGATGTCGCGGCGCTCACGCGCGCACGACCTGAGAGAAGTCGAGCTCGACCGGCGTCTCCCGGCCGAAGATCGATACCAGGACCTTGAGCGTGCCCCGCTCGGGGTTCACGTCGGAGACCACGCCGGTGAAGTCGGCGAACGGGCCGCTCGTCACCTGGACCATGTCACCGACGGTGAAGGTGACCTTGACCCGCGGCGTCTCGCGAGTGCCCGTGATGCCGAGCGTGCTCAGCATCCTGCCCTCTTCGTCGGCGCTCAGCGGCACGGCTCGGGTCGCCGAGCCGACGAATCCCGTCACCCCGGGTGTGTAGCGCACTACCTCCCAGGCTTCGTTGGGTTCGTCTGGGTTGTCGCCGAGGTCCATCTGCACGAAGATGTAACCCGGGAACAGCATGCGCTTGACGACCTCGTCCTTGTTACCCGATCCGCGCTCGACGATCTCCTCCTTGGGCACGACGACCTGATAGATGTTGTCGGTCGCACCCAGCGACCGGGCCCTGTTGAGGATGTTCTCGCGCACCTTGTCCTCGTGCCCGACGTAGGTGTGAACGGCATACCACTCGATGCTCATGGAGACCTCTCGACCTGGACGGCCCGGCGACCGGATCGCCGGGGGCCGGCGACCGCGCTCAGGTCAGCAACCCGATCAGGTTGCCGAGCGTGGTGTCGGCCAGCAGCAAGAACAGGGCAGTGATGACGACGAAGACCAAGGTGGCCTGCGTCGACTGGAGGACCTCTTCTCGGCTGGGCCAGGTGACGCGCGAGAGCTCAGCACGCGAGTTGCGCAGGTACTGCATCAGGCGGTTCACGCTTAGACCTTCACCTCGCGATGTACCGTGTGCTTGCGCTGGTGCGAGCAGTACTTCCGCAGTGACAGCTTGGCGGTCGTATTGCGGCGATTCTTGTGGCTCGCGTAGTTCCGCCTCTTGCACTCGGTGCACTCGAGCAGCAGCTTGATCCGGACGTCACTGGCCATGGTGGCCTCCCAAACTAGGTAGTGTATCAGATTGCGCGCGGTTCGTCAGCCCCTTGCGCAACGCGCGCATCGCAGTGCGGCCGCGAGCCCTCGATGCCCGCGACGCCGCGCGCGGCAGGCCCGCCAGCGCGGAGCGCCGGGGCCACCGGCAGAGACTCGGCGGTTACTCGGTCACGGCGGTGACGACGCCAGCGCCGACCGTCCGACCACCCTCCCGAATCGCGAACCGCAACCCCTCCTCCATCGCGATCGGCTTGATCAACATCACATCCAACTCCACATTA
>SKMG01000464.1 GCA_007121175.1 Trueperaceae bacterium
GTCGCTTCGAAGCGCGGGCTGCGACGCTCCAGGACCGCCTCCGCCGCGCGGAGCACGCCGCCGCGCGAAGGGCGGCCCAGTCCCAACAGGCGGTGCTCAACACCGGCGTCGCGATGCTCGGAGGCCTGCTCGGCGCCGTGCTCGGCGGCAGCGCGCGCAGCCAGCTCGGACGGGCCAGCACCGCAGCCCGAGGGGCGGGAAGGGTGGCGCAGACACGCCAGGAGACGGTGATGGCGGGCGAGAGCGTGGAGGCCGTACGGGCCCAGCTGCAGGATCTCGAGCGCGAGCTCGAAAACGAGCTTCGCCTCCTCGACGACGCGGCCGAGGCGGAAGCGCCCCTCGAGCAGGTGATCGTCCGGCCGAACCTCAATGCCATCTCGCTGAGGCTGGTCGCGCTCGCGTGGTTGCCCGACGGACCCAACGGTCCGCTCTGGCGGTGACCTGCACGCGCTTGGGCGGTGAACGGCCCGGCGTCGAGGCGGTACTGTCGGCGGCCAGCGGACCCGCGCTGTAGCTTCGACCGCGCGCCTGGTGCAGCTCGCTCGGCGCGCCACGAGGAGAGGTCCATGCGTGTGCTCATCGTGTACGAGTCCCTGTACGGCACCAACCGGACGATCGCTCGCGCGGTCGCTGCCGGCCTCGGCGGGGCCGCCGCGACGATCGTCGAGGCTTACGTCGCGCCCTCGACCATCGACGCCGACGTCGACCTCGTCGTGGTCGGCGGTCCGAACCACAAGGCGGGTTTGCCTCGCCCCAGCACGCGCGCCGAGGCCGCGGCCGAGAGCGGCGGGACGCTCCACACCGCTGAGCGCGGCCTGCGCGAGTGGTTCGGGGACCTCCGGTTCGCCCGCCGCGGCCAGCCTGCTGCGGTGTGGGATACGCGCATGGGCAGCCCGCGCATCCTCGATCTCTTCGACCGTAGCGCAGCCGTGATCGCCGGCCGTTTGCGGCACGCCGGCGCTCGGCTGGTCGACAAGCCGCGCAAGTTCTACTCCGCCGACGGCAAGGGTGCGCTCGTCGCCGGTGACGAGGAGCGCGCCCGCGCGTGGGGAGCTGAACTCGCCGGCCTCATACGCCGAGGCTGAGATGCGCATGCTCGGCCGAGGGCCGCTCCGTCGGACCGGCCGACTCGGCTGAGTCGCCGACTCATGGCGCGCGCCGGCCTACGGGGTGCCTCGGTTGGCGTCGAGCCGTCGAGTGTCGAGTCCCAGACACCTAAATGGCCCGTCGCGCAGCAGCGTGACGACGTAGACAGCCATCTCCCTCGGAGGGTAGGGCATCCCCTCCATCAGCCACCAGCTCCACAAGGCTGTCGACCAGCGACTGAAGATGGGGACGATCATGCCTTTCGGGATGGGCGTTTCGACATGGCCCAGAACCTCCAGACGGTGGCGGATGACCTCCTCGACGAAGCCCTGCATCTTGAGCGTCAGCCGCGGGCCGCCCCCGAGTGCGAGCACCGCACGGAAGAGATCGGCGTGCTGGGCGAGGCGGTTGAGAACGGCTTCGGTGTGGTCGACCACGTCTTCGAACGTGAACGAGGCGGGGTCGGCCGGCACGGGTCGCCAGGCCAGGTCGGCGACCAGGCTGTCGATGGTGAAGCGCATCAGGTCGTACTTGTCGCGGAAGTGCCGGTAGAAGGTCGCCCTGTTCACCATCGCCCGTTCTGCTACGTCTCGTACCGTCACCGCTTCGAGGCCCCGCTCGCGCACGAGCGCGACGAAGGCGTCCTGGAGCGCCTTTCGGGTCCGGATCACGCGTAGGTCCTTCACCTGCTCGCTACCTGGCTCCGGCCGTGGTGCCATGCGCGTCACCTCCTCGAATGTGCTGCATATGCGACGAATCGGAGGAACTGATGTCGCCGCCGACGCTGTCCATGGCCCATCCTGGCGATGAGCAACAGTGTGGCGCATAAGCGACACCGTGTTGCAGTCAGCCTAGCGATCCCAGCGGGGGATCCGCAAGTGACGAGCCGGACCGAGGGACGGCCGGCAACGTGAAAGGACGTGGTCGCGATGGTGCGCACGCTGTCGATCAAGCAAGCGGCAGGCATTCTCATTGGCGCCGTGGTCATCCAGCTGCTGGTGGCCGTGGCCGCATTCGGTCCAACAATGACGAGCTCGCCGCGCGACCTGCCGCTCGGCCTCGTCAACGTCGATGTGGGAGCCGATGGGGTGCCCGCCGTCGGCGACCTGCTCGCGACGGGCATCGTCGAGTCGCCACGCCCAGAGGTGGCCTGGACCACGTTCGCATCGGAGGCGGACCTGCGCGCAGCGATGGCGAGTCGGCAGGTGTACGGCGGCATCGTGCTGCCGAGCGATCTCAGCGAGCGCGTCGCCATGCCGCCGGCCGCGGGAGCGCGCCCGGCGGAGGTGCTCGTCTTCGTCAACGAAGGCATGCATCCAGCCGGCGCCCAGGCCGCCCGCGGGATGCTCGCGGCCGTCGTCGAAGGCGCATCGGGGCAGCTCGCAGAGCAACGGCTCGCCGCGCTCGGCGCGTCCGGCACCGTGCTCGCGCCCGAGCAGGTCATGACCCTCGCTCGGCCCCTCCAGACGCAGCTCGTAACGGTGCACGCGCCGAGCGACTCCGCGGCGTCCTCCCAGCTCCCGCTGGTGCTCACCGTCTTGCTGTGGCTCGGCACGCTGGTCGCCAGCCTGTTCCTGTTCATCGCCCTGCACCGGCCTGGTCAGGTGGCCGCCTCGTTCGCGAGGACGCAGCTGTCCGCTTCGCTCGGGCTGGCCGTCGTGCTGCCCGCGCCGGTCCTCGCCATCGCCGGCTGGCTGCTCGGCATACCGACCGGCGGCGGCCTGGCGCTCTACGCCCTGCTGGCGCTGACGGCGATCGCCTTCCTGCTCCTCCAGGCGGCAGTGCTGAACTGGCTGGGCTTCGCCGGCTGGCCGTTGCTGGTGATCCTGTGGCTGTTCGGACCCTCGGTCCTCGCCGTGCCGCCCGAGTTCCTCGCCGCCGGCTACCGCTCGTGGATCTACAGCTGGATCCCGTTCCGCTACACGTTCGAGGCGCTGCAGGGGCTGCTCTCCTTCGGCGGACAAACAGGCGAGATCTGGCGCAGCGTGTTGATCGTCGGCCTCTACGGGCTGCTCGCGCTCGTCGCCGTCCTGGGTTCCGTGACCCGACTCGGGGTGCGAGACCTGGCCATCCACCCGTTGGCGCGACGCTTCCGCGCTATGCAGCCTGCACAGTGAGCCGCCTGGGAGATGAGGCATCCGAGGGCGTCGGGTTGGAGCGCGGCGTGTGCCCAGCTTCGCCCGGCGGCCGCCGCGCGCTCCAGCATCGCGACGTGGCGGAAGTGGATGTCGATGGGCGCCGGACGTGTGTTCCACTTCACGGCGCCCGTCATGACGCGCCCGTCGACGAGGGGCGCGATGACATCGATCTCCAGGGGCGCGCGGTCACGATCGCGACCTTCCCAGCGGCCCCAGCGCTCGACGAGCGGGTAGTTGCGTCGCCGCCGCAGGCGCTCGTACGCCTCCGAGGCGACGCGTTCGAACTCGAGCCCGACGTGGGCGCCGAAGTGAGGCGCGACGGCCTTGCTGTAAACGTCGAGCGGGTCGGCGCGCTCGAGCAGGGCGAGATAGGGCTCGACGAAACGCTGGTGGAACCGAACGGCGGGATCGGCGACCGCATACGAGATCGGCTCGTTCGGATGCGCGTCGACGTTCGCTCGTACCGTGAGGTAGCCGAGGTCGACGAGACGCGCGAGCTTGTCACGAAGGCCGGCGTCGTTGGCGAGGCCGGTGCGTTGCGCGATCGCGTTGCGCCGGGTCTGGCCTCCCGCGACGGCGCGCACGACGGCGCGGTACTTCGCGACGTCTCGAAGGCCTACTTCCTACTCGACGGCCGTCTCTACGAGTTGCCGAACTTCGCCCCGGGGAGAGAGCGATAGCTCGGCTATGTTCTCGGCCAGCGTCCTGGACGTGTCGATGGCGGCGAGGTAGCGCGGCACCCCGCCGAAGGTGGCGTAGGTCTCGAGGCGTTCACGGGGCGTGGCGAAGGGAACCATCTCGGCGGTGTCGAGGTAGTCGAACGGCTCGAGGCGATGACGCCAGTGAAAGCGGCCGTAGAGCGGGGCGCCGCCGCCAGCGAGGGCTTCCATGGTGTGCACCACAGATCCTGCGAGCACCATCAGGAAGGAGCGCTGTGGCCGCCGGCGCTCCCAAGCGGCATTGAGCTCGCTGGCGACCGATGCGAGCCCGCGCTCGTCGTCGGCGAGATACTGGAACTCGTCGAGCACGACGACGAGCGGTTCGGGCACGCGTAGATCGAGGAGGAGGTTGAAGACGCTGCGCCAGGTCGGATGATCGTCGGGGTCGATCGGTTCGCCACTCCAGCGGACGAGGTCGGCGAGGAGCTGCTGGCGGTTGAGCTCGGGGCTCGTGCGCGCTGCCGTGAAGACGAAGGCGCGTCTTTCATCCCAGGTCGAGAGGAGCAGGTAGGTCTTGCCGATGCGGCGGCGGCCGGTGAGGAGAGCGAGACGGGGCTCATTCGCAGTCGCGAGGTCGCGGGGCTCCCGAAGCCTTGGACGACCCGCAAGGGCGATGCCCCAGGCCTCGAACGGCGGGGTCCGGGTCGGGGCGACGTTGAGGTAGGCGGCGATCGCAAACACCTGGAAGGCGGCACCGAGCGCCCACCACAGTCGCCGTTCGCTCGCGAGCATGACGATGGCGCCGAAGAGGAAGGCAAGGGATGCAGCAGTGTTGCTGCCTTCGAATCGAGATGCGACGCAGTCGTGCTCGAGCAAGCGCCGCCGCGCGGCCAGGGTCAGGCGCCACGCCACGGGCCCGGCGGCAGGGGTCGACGTAGGATGACGACGTGATCTCGGCGGCCGAGGGGCATGCAACGGCCCGCTCCCATCTTTGGGCGGTGGTGGCGCTCGTCGTCGTCAACCTGATCCCGCTCGCGGGCGTGCTCCTGCTCGGCTGGCGCCTCTCGGACCTCATGCTCCTCTACTGGCTCGAGAACGGCATCATCGGCGGCTTCACCGTCCTCAAGATCCTGACGAGCCGCGCCGCCGCCGAGGCTACGCGGTCGGGGCACGGCGCGACGCTCGTGGCCCTGCCGCACCGGATCGGTGCCATCGGCACGGCGCTCTTCTTCACCGTCCACTACGGCATCTTCTGGACGGTTCACGGAGTCTTCGTGCGGCTCTTCTTCACGTCGCCTGCCGGGCCGTTTGCCGGGGGTTGGCCAGGGCCTGTGCCCGGCCTGTCGGGCGGACCCTTCGGCGGGATGCTGGGGGTCGGCGAGCCGTTCGGTCCCGCCGTGGCCGCTGCCGGCAGCGGCTTCACGGTGGCACTCCTGTCGCTGGTCGTCAGCCACGGCCTGTCGTACGTCGTGAACTACCTCGGCCGCGGCGAGGACCGCACGCTGTCACCGCCTGAGCTCATGCAGCAGCCGTACGGGCGGGTGGTCGTGCTGCACGTCACCATCTTGGGCGGCGGCTTCTTCGCCATGTTCCTCGGCCAGCCGCTGCTCAGCCTGGTGCTCCTCGTGGCGCTCAAGACGGGGGTCGACCTGCAAGCGCATCTCCGGGAGCACGGCCGGGCGGCGCACATGTCGTAACGCGAGACGCAGGCGTAGGCGTAGCGACGCCCGCCCCCGGAATCCCTACGGTTGCTGCCGGACGAGATCGAGCTGCCGCCGGCCATTGCGGGAGAGAACGATATGTGAAGACGAATGCGGCGTTCCCGGGCTCCTCCGGACGCAGACCTCGTGGGCCATATCAGCGGTCCATGGCGTTGGAGATGCCGTCGTCGACCGCGCGTCGCCGCGCTCGGTCGCTTCCGTGCCATGGTCGAGGCGTCCACCGTCCCTGAGGGCTCATTGCGCCTCGCCGATGAGGCGGGAGCGGCGACCGCGGAGGTCGGGGAGACCTCACGCCTCGAACGGGTTTCGGGTCCTGACCCCCTCGATCATCGCGCCGTCTTGCAGGTTCTCGGTGAGCAGTTCGTCGCACCCCCAGCGGCCTACCGCGGCGAGGATGGCGGCGTCCCACGAGGCGAGCCGGTGCCGGCGCGCGAGTGCGGTCGCCGCGTCGACGAGGCTGGCGTCGATCGGAACGACGTCACCGTCCGAGAGGTGTCGGACGACGTCGTGCGCTTCCTCGATGACGAGCGAGAGGTTGGCCAC
>SKMG01000176.1 GCA_007121175.1 Trueperaceae bacterium
CGAGATGTGGCAGGCCTCCGAGGCGCTCGACTTCGAGAAGGCCGCAGCGGTGCGCGACCGCATCCGGGAGCTCGAGGCCCGGCTCGAGGGTCGCGAGGTGACGCTGCCGTCCATCCCTGGCGCTCCCGCAGCGCGCAGAAAGGGAGAGCGCACGGGCGGCAGCGGGGCGAAGCGCGTGCGGGCGTGAGCGTGCCTACGGTCGTCGCCGTGCGCGCAGCTGCGCTGGCCCTGCTCGTGGTGCTGCTCGCGCGCTCGCTCAGCCTGGCGCAGCCGTACCTCGCCGACGGCGGCTTCGACCGGCCCCGCGAAGGCTTCGAGCTCAGCCGCGCGTCGCTGGCGGTGGCCTTCGACCTGGGGACCCCGCGAGCACTGGTCGGCGACGTGCAGGGGCTGCGCCTCGTGGAGCTGATCGCCGGCCGCGAGGTCGGTAGCGAAGCGGTCCAGTGGCTGGCCCAGGACTCGGTGGTTCGCGGCGTGGCGGCCGCTTCGGGTTGGGGGCGCGAGGGCGCGGCCGCCTACGCCTGGTTCGAACGTGACCCGACGACCGGGCGCTACCGCTACTGGTGGCACTGGGGTGGCGAGCAACGCGCCCTGCTGGAAGCGGCTCAAGCACTCGAGCTGGCCCTCTTCGTCGGCCCCGGCGGTCCGGAGGCCTACGTCGTGGTCCCTGGCGCCGAGGGCAGCCGCTTAGAGCGCTACCGCTGGGGGGCGAGCGAGGGCGAGACGGTGCTCGCGACCGAGCGCAGCCTGGCGGCGCCGACGCTGGCGCAGGGTGCGGACGGCGCTCGCCACCTGGCCTACCTCGAGGGAGACACCGTCGACACGCCGCTCGGCCGCAGCGCGCAGTGGAGCACGGTGTACCTGGGCCCGGACGGTGCGTCCCGACGTTTCGAGGGCGCGGCGGCTCCGCCGACGACGCTGGTGCTCGACGCACGAAGCACGCCGGTGCTGCTGTGGTCGGCGGCCGATGGCCGCGTGATCGCGAGCGATCTCGCCGGCGCGGGCTCGAGCGAGCCGCTCGGCGTCGGCCGGCCCGTCGGGGTCTCGGGGGAGCGCGCCTTCTGGTCCGCTGGCGCGTCGTTGCTCGCGACCGGCCTCGAGAGCCGCGGCGCGCCCGCGGCGGCGGTGAACGTCGCCTGGTCGCCGTACGCCGTCGAGCGAGCCCGGCTGCTGCGCGCCGACGGCGTCACGCACCTCGTTTGGATCGGCAGCCTGCCCGGCGGTGGCGCTCGGATCGTGCACAGCGACGATGCGCAGGCGATGCGCCCGCGCTGGGACGACCACGTCGCGGCCCGGTTCGGCTGGTCCCCCTGGGCGCTGCGCGAGGAGGCGGCGGGACAGCTCGCCGGCGCGGTGCTGGTCGCAGTGCTCGGCACCATGGCGCTGCTGCCGCTCTTGTGGCTGCTGTCGCTGCCGCTGGCGCGGCGGCTCCCCGAGCGCTGGACGCGCCTGGGCGGATCGCTCCTGGCCGTCGCGGTGTTCGCGCTGCTCGCCGTCAGCCTGGCGGTGCGCGCGGCAGGCCAGGGCCACGACGCCGTCGTGCTCATCGGCGGCCCGTGGGGCTTCGCCGTGGCAACGATCGCGGGTGTGGCGTTGCCGCCGCTGCTGCTGCGCCGGGTCGACCTCGAGCCCCAGCCGGCGATGCTCGCCGCGGCCGGACTCGGAAGCTTCGTCTGCCTCGCAGTGGTGGCGCTCCTAGCCCTCCAGCCCTGGTTCCAGCTGCTCGGCATGTGACGCCCGGGTAGGCGAGTTGCCGATGCCGGGTCACGCCCGGGCAGCGAACTCGGGGCGCTCCGGCAGCGGCGCGCAGCCTCGGGGCAGGGGCCCAGCGATGCTCGCGTGGTACATTCTCCGCCGGGAGGCCCAGCGTGGCGTTCGAAGTCGGAGACCTCGTCGTATACCCGTCCCAGGGGGCCGGCGTCGTGCAGGAACGCACCACCCGGGAGGTGCTCGGCGAGACGCACGAGTACCTCAAGATCGTCTTCGTCCGGGGCGACATGGAGGTGCTGGTGCCGCTGCGCCGCGGCCGCGAGGTCGGACTGCGCCACACCATCGGCGCCGACGAGGTCGAGCGCCTGCTCGACGCACTGGTGAAGGGCGACCTATCGCTGCCCTCCCAGTGGCCGCCGCGCTACCGGGCCGAGCAGGACATCCTGGCGGCCGGCAGCGCCTACGAGCTCGCGCGTCTGATCGGCGTGCTCGCGCGGCGCGATCTCGACAAGGGCTTAGCCGCCACCGAGCGCGAGGTCCTCGACACTGCGATGTCGATGCTGGCGAGCGAACTGGCCGTGGTCGAGGGCATCGATCTCGTCGGCGCCCATGAGAAGCTCGAGACCGTGGTGGCCGAGCGCATCGTAGCGGCGTGAAGCAGGCAGGGGCCGACGAGGAACCGGCCTTCGACCCGAGCACGGCGCCGCTGACCTCGCCGCGGGTCGTCGCCGAGCTGCTCGAGCGCTTCGGCCTGCGCGCGGAGAAGGGCTTCGGTCAACACTTCCTCATCGCGCCGAGCGTCGTCGAGTCGGTCGTCGAGGCAGCGGGCGTGCGTCCGGACGACGAGGTGTGGGAGGTCGGCCCCGGCCTCGGCGTGCTGACGCGGGCGCTCAGCGCCCGCGCGCGGGAGGTGGTGAGCGTCGAGCTCGACGCCCGGCTGCTGCCGATCCTGCACGCGACGCTCGGCGGCGCACGCAACGTCACCATCGTGGTCGCCGACGCCCTCACCGTCGACCTCGGACGGGTGACGCCAGGGAGCCGGTTCGCCGCGAACTTGCCGTACAACGTCGGCACCGCCGTGCTGGCGCGCCTGCTGGCTGCTGGCCGCTTCTCCCGCCTCGGCGTGCTGCTGCAGCGCGAGGTCGCCGAGCGCTTAGTGGCGACGCCTGGGAGCCGCGCCTACGGTTCGCTCTCGCTGCTGGTCGCCCATCACGGGCGCGCGCGCCTCGTCCGCCCCGTGGCGCCGGGCGCCTTCGTGCCGCCGCCCGCGGTCACCTCGGCGGTCGTGAGCATCGAGCTGTACCCAGAGGCGGTGCCGGACCCGCGCACCTTCGCGCTGGTGCGCGCCGGCTTCCGTCACCGGCGCAAGACCCTGCTCGCCAACCTGCGCCTCGCCGGCATCGACGCCGACGCGGCGAGATCGGCGCTAGCAGATGTCGGTCTCGAAGCTCGGATTCGGGCAGAGGCGCTCGACCTGCCCACCTTCAGGGCACTGGCGGCGAGGTTGCCGGCTCTCGACGTTCGTGAGGGCGTGCACTCATGAGCGCGAAGGCTATACTGGCGTACAAGGTGTAACGGAGCACGGCTGCTTACGGGGTGCACGCCCCGCGGGAGACGCATTGATGGCGAAGTTGACGGTGTTCTGATGGCGAGACTGTTGGTGGTCGGCGACGCGACGGTCGATCAGATGTTCTTCGTCGACGCGCTGCCCGAACCCGGCGGTGAGGTCACCGCGTTGCGGGCGATGATGGAGCCCGGTGGGGCCGGCGGCACCATGGCAACGGCGCTGGCGCGGCTCGGCCACGACGTGGCGATCGCCACCCGGGTCGGCAAGGGTCCGTTCTCGAACCTGGCCCTACGGCACGTGCTCTCTAGCGGCGTCGACGTCAGCCTCCTGCAGCGGGACGAACGCCAACAGACCAGCAGCGTCACCATCCTGATCACGCCCGACACCCAGCGCACCATGATCTCCGCCGTCGGCGCCTCGCGCTACCTCGACTCCGCGGCGCTCGAGCCGGCGCAGGTCGCGTCGCGCGATGCGCTGGTCATGAGCGCCTACTCGCTGGTGGCCGGACCCCAGCGCGAGTACGCCGTGCAGGCGCTCGCCTACGCCGCCGAGGCGGGCGTGACCACCTTCGTCGACATGGGCTCGGGTGCGGTCAACGCCCTCCAGGGCCGCCTGCTGCCGCTACTGCGCGACGTCGACTACGTGCTGATGAACGAGCGCGAACTGTTCGCGCTCACCGGCGAGAGCTCGATCTCCGACGCGGTGGCGGGCCTGCGCGCCGAGGGCATCGCGCGCTTGGTGGTGAAGGTCGGCGAGATGGGCTCGATCATCGTCACGGATGAGCTCACCGAGCTGGTCGAGGCGATGGAGGTCGACGACGTCATCGACAGCACCGGCGCCGGCGACTACTACACCGCTGCGTTCGCCCACGGCATCCTCGCCGGTGCTGGCCTGCACGAGGCCGCGTGGCTCGGCAACGTCGCTGGGGCGCTCAACACCACCCGGGTCGGAGCGCAGAGCTTCGAGCTCGACGCTGCGACGCTCGAGCAGCAGGCTGCGCTCGCGCCCGCCCAGGCCAGTTGATGCGTCTCCCGCTCCGACCGATCGTGCTGGTCCTGGCAGCGGGCCTCTGGAGCCTGGCTGCGGCCGGCGGGTTCGAGGAACGCTTCGAGCTCGCCTGGCGCCTGGTCGACGAGCGCTATTGGGACCTCGGGCAGGCCGCGGTGGACTGGGACGAGGCGAAGGAGCGCTACGGCGCCACAATGCGCGAGGTCGCGAGCGACGACGCGCTGTATGCGCTGCTCGAGGCGATGTACGAGGAGATCGGCGACGATCACACGGTCTTCGTCCGTCCCGAACGGGTCGCGGAGTTCCGCGAGCGCTACGGCGACCTCCCCTGCATCGCCGTGTTCGGGCTCACGCCGGACGCGCCACCGAAGGCCCGGCCAGCCGCTGCGGCGCCGAAGGAGCTGACGCTCGCCGGGCCGGTCGGATACGCCCTGCTCGAGGACGGTACGGGCTACCTGCGGCTCGAGGACCTGGTCGCAAGCGGCACGGCGGGCGGCGTGCGCGATGCGGTCGAGGACCTGCTCGCCTTGGGAGCCGACGCCTTCGTGTTGGACCTGCGCGGCAACCCGGGCGGCCGACTCGTGACGATGATGCAAGTCGCCGGCGTCTTCACCGGGGGCTTCCTGTGGCGCGCGGTCACGACCTGGTCGCTCCCCCTGCCGTACCCGGCGATCGGCGCGACGCTGACGGAGGCGCCGCTGGCGCTGCTCGTCGACGGAGCCGTGAACAGCGCCGCCGAGGGGCTGGCGGGCGGACTGCAGATGCACGGGCGCGCCCTGGTGGTTGGCGCGACCACCGCCGGCAACGTCGAGGCGGTGCTCCCCTTCTGCCTGCGTGACGGCTCGCAGGCCTGGATCGCCACCGGCGTGCTGGCGCCGATCGGCGGCCCCACCTGGGAGGGTCGCGGGGTGGAGCCTGACGTCGCCGTCGATCCGGAATCGGCACTCTCGGCCGCGCTGGAGGCGCTCAGAGCAGCGCGGTGAGCGCACTGGAGCCCGAGGCCGTCGTCGAAGGCGTCGTGCGCCTGCCGCTGGCAACGACGACGCTGCCGCCGTTCAGGCACACCAACGCCTACCTGCTGGCCGCGGACGGCGTGGGCCTCGTCGTCGACCCCGGCGCCGGTGAGGACCACGTGCTCGGCGCCTTCGATGCAGCGCTCGACAGCCTCGGAGTGCGGCTGGTGAAGGGCATCGTGCTGACCCACACGCACCGCGACCACGTCGGCGGGGTCGACACGCTGCAGCAGCGCTACCCCGATCTGACGGTGTGGGCACCGGCCGGCGAGCTGGCGCGCTGCGAGCCGCGCTGGCGGGCCGTCGGCCTGCGCCACGGCCGGCGCCTGATGCTCGGCTCAGCGGTCTTGACGGCGATCGGCACACCCGGCCATAGCCTCGACCACCTCTCCCTGTGGTGGTCGCAGCTGCGGCTGTTGGTGGCCGGCGACCTCGTCGCGGGCGAGGGTTCGATGTGGGTCGGCCTCCCCGACGGCGACGTCGCGGTCTACCTCGACTCGCTGGCGCGCGCCGCCGCGCTCGATCCGCTGCTGGTGGCGCCGGCGCACGGGCCCGTGCGGCGCGACGGCGCGGCGGTGCTCCACACCGCGCGCGCGCACCGGTTGCAGCGCGAGGCAGAGCTGCTTACGACCCTCCGCGACGGCCCTGCGAGCCTGCCGAGGCTGCGCGAAGCGCTCTATCCCGAAGTCCCGGAGGCGACGCGCGACTTCGCCGAGCGGTCGATCCTGGCGCACCTGCTGAAGCTCATGCGGGAACGCCGCGTCGCGCACCTCGGTGACGGCCCCGACGGGCCCTACGCACTGGTATAGACCACGCTACAGCCCCTCGAGCAACCAGCGGCGCAGC
>SKMG01000410.1 GCA_007121175.1 Trueperaceae bacterium
TCGCGCGAGCTCAGGACGACCAGCGGCCCGAGGAAGTTGTTCCACTGGCCGATGAAGGTCAGCATCCCGAGGGTTGCGAGGCCGGGGCGGATGATTGGCAGAGCGACGTTCCAGTAGATGCGGAACTCGCTGGCGCCGTCGATGCGCGCGGCGTCCATCAGGTCGCGCGGCATGCTCGAGGCGACGTACTGGCGCATGAGGAAGATGCCGAAGGCGCTCGCCATGGCCGGGAACCAGACCGCGCGGGGCGTGTCGAGCCAGCCCAGGTACTGGATGATCAGGTAGTAGGGGATGATGCCGAGCAGCGGCGGGATCAGCAGCGAGGCGATGACGAAGGTGAACAGCTGCTTCTTGAAGCGGAAGTCGTACATCGCGAAGGCGAAGCCCGCCAGGCTGGCGAAGAACATGGTCGTAACCGTCGCCATCAGCGCGATGTAGAAGCTGTTCCAGATGTTGCGGATGAACGGCAAGCGCGCTTGGAGCGTGCTGAAGTTGCGCTCCAAGAACTCACCGAACCAGACAGGTGGTGGCGCCGAGAAGATCGACGATTGCGAGTGGGTCGCCAGCACGAACATCCAGTAGAACGGGAAGAGCGTGAGCAGCGCCAGCGCGACGAGCACGAGGTAGATGAAGAAGGTTCCGATGGGGTTGCGACCGGTCCTCCTCGAGCGCCAGCGGCGCGTGGTGGTGTTCGCCGTGAGCGCCATCAGTCCCTCGTCTCCAGGCCGGAGCGGCCGAAGAAATAGAAGTGGATCAGCGTCATGGTCCCGACGAGCAGGAACAGCAGCCACGAGATGGCCGCGGCCGTACCCATTTCGAGCCACTCGAAGCCGGTGCGGTAGAGGTACATGGCCACCGTCATGCCGGCCTGCCCGGTGCCGCCGGTGCCACCGGTGAGGATGAAGGGCTGATCGAAGAGCTGTAGGTTGCCGATGATGGTGAGCGTGACGGCGAAGAAGATCATGGGCCGCAAGAGCGGCAGGGTGATGTGGAAGAAGCTCTGCCGTGCGCTGGCGCCGTCGATCTCGGCGGCCTCGTAGTAGTCCTTCGGAATCGTCGCGAGTCCCGCGGCGTAGAGCACCACGTTGAAGCCGAAGAACTGCCACCACACCAAGATGGAGATGGCCGGCTTGATGTTGGGCGCCCGACCGAGCCAGTTGACAGGCAGGCCCTCGGCCATTCCGCCGAACAGCCAGGCGCTCCAGGGCGCGTTGGCCAGGTAGATCAGCGCCTGGTTGAGGATCCCGAACTGGGTACCGAAGATCGTCTGGAACACCAGTGAGATGGCCACGGCCGAGGTGATGTATGGCAGGAAATACGTGGCAGTGAGCGGGTGGCGCAGGCGACTGATCCCTCGCGAGAGCGCGAATGCCAGAGGGATGGCCACGAGGTGTTGCGGCAGGCCGCTGGCGAAAGCGATGAAGAGCGTATTGGTGATCGAGCGCCAGAACCACGGATCGCCCATCAGCCAGGTGTAGTTCTCGAGGCCGATGTAGCGCATGGTCCCGAGGCCCTGGATCGGGTTCCAGTCCTGCAGAGAGAGATACATCGAGAAGACGATGGGGAAGAGCCCGAAGATCGCGAACAGGATGAAGAAAGGGCTGATGAACAGATATGGCGCGATACGGCGCTGGAAGCTGTCGAAACGCGTGCTCCAAGAGCGCCGAGGCGCATCGGGGACATCGCTACGTCTGGCCATGGAGGACCTCGTGCCGTGGGGGACGGCGGTGTCCCCCACGGCGGTCAAGGACGGTGGGTCAGCGGCGGACGCGGCGCTCGATCAGCATCTGCGCTTCGTCGAGCGCAGCCTGGACGTCGCGGCCCTCGTTGAGGATCTCGCCCAGGGCCGAGCCCCAGATCTCCTCGGCGATGATGTCGCCGGGGAAGGTGCGGACACCGGGGATGCGCTCGGCGATGGTCGCCCACAGCTCGCGCGCGGGTTGTCCGGCCAGGAACTCGAGCTCTTCGGAGAACATCGGGTCGTCGTAGGTTTCCGGCATCGCGGGGAAGGCGTCTATGTTGCGGAACGCCTCGAGCTGGATCTCGGGGTTCGTCGTCAGGAACTGGACGAGGTTCCAGGCCGCGTCGAGCTTCGCCTCAGGGGTCTGTCCGGGGATCGCCCAGAACGAGCCGCCCCAGCTCACGAGGATCTCGCCCGGCATCTCAGAGGCGCCCCACAGCCCGCTCGTCTCGGGTGCCATCCAGTTCGCGAGGTGGCCAGCGAGCCACGCGCCGGAGAGCTCGGTGGCGGTGGTGCCCTGCCGGAACGCCTCGAACCACTCGCTCGACCAAGCGCCGATCTCGGCGTCGAGACCCTCGTCACGGATCACCTTCGCGACGCGGGCGGCGTGCAGGAAGCGCTCGCTGTTCAGCAGCGGCTGGCCGTCGGCGCCGAAGTAGATGCCGTCGCCGGCTGGGATGTCGCTGCGGATCAGGCCGTCGGCGACCGAAGCGGCGTTGGCCACGAGGAACACCCCGTGATCCTGGAGCTCGCGGCCGTAGTCGAGGTAGCTGTCGATGCTCTCGATGACCTCGTCGATGCCCCAGCCGGTCGTCTCGAGGTGGTCGCGGCGGTAGAACAGGGTGCCAGGGGCGATGTCGGCCGGTATTGCGACCTGGCGCCCGTCTTCGGTACGGCCCTGGGCCCAGGCGTAGTCGACGAACAGGTCCTCGTACTTATCGGCCTCGAAGGGGGGGTTGCTCAGGTCGCGCAGGCCGCCCTCGGCTACGAAGCGAGCGATGTAGCCGAGCTCGAGGACGACCACGTCGGGTGCGCCGGTGCCGGTCGCGAGGTTGGTGACGAGCAGGTCGTGGTGATCACCGAAGCCGAGCGCGCGGAGCTCGACGACGACGTCGGGGTGCAGTTCGTAGAACTGCGGCAGCACGCGGTTGAGGTGGGTTTCGAACTCATCGAACACGCCGACGGTGAGGACTGTCTGAGCGAGCGCGCCCGCGAGCAGGCTGGCGGCGAGGGTGAAGGCCAAGAGCTTCTTCATGTTCATCCTTTCGAGAAGGCGAGTGGGGCACCGGTCAGGGCGCCGTTACGGAGTCACGTTCCGAGAGCACGGGATCGAACCGCCGGGTCACCTCCTCCTCCTGGCCGATGCCGAGCGCGTTGAGGGCAAGCCAAGCCGCAGCCTGGCCCATCTCGGCGAATGGTTGGCGCACCGTGGTCAGCGCGGGGTAGAGGTAGTGCGCGATGAAGAGGTCATCGAAGCCTACCAGGGAGACGTCATCGGGCACGTTGAGTCCGGCCTCGCGGAGGGCCTTGAGCGCCCCAGCGGCCGACTGGTCGTTGCCGGCGAAGACCGCCGTGAAACTGATCTCCCGGGCGAGCAGCTGCTGCATGGCGCGGTAGCCGCCCTCCTCGACGAAACCTCCCTCGGCAACCAGCGCCTCGTCGTACTCGATGCCGTGCTCAGCTAAGGCTTCACGGTAGCCCGCCAGGCGGTCGCGGGCATCGGGGATGCGCATCAGACCCGCGATGTGGGCGATGTGGCGGTGACCGCGCTCGATCAGGTACCGCGTGGCGAGTGCGCCGCCGGCGCCGTTGTCGAGGTACACGCAGCGATCGCCGATGGCCGGGATGTGGCGCCCGACCACGAACACGGGGAGGCTGGCCTGCTCGACCCAGGCGGCGAGCTCGTCGTCGCCGGTGGCGTCGATCTGCACGATGAGTGCGTCGGTGCGGCGTTCCTTGAGGAACTCGAAGGAACGGCGCTCGAGATCGCTCCTCGCGTGCCCGCTGGAGACCACCATATGCATCCCGCGCGCCTCGACCACGCTCTCGATGCCCCGGATGATGTCGCCGTAGGCGGCGCTCGACAGCTCGCTCACCAAGGCACCGATGGCCTGCGAGCGGTTGGTGGCGAGGCTACGCGCGAAGGCGTTGGGTTGGTAGCCGAGCTGTTCGATGGCCGCGAGCACCGCGGTGCGCTTGGTGGTGCTGACCGGCACGGTGCCGTTCAGGACGCGCGAGACCGTGGCCTGCGATACCTTGGCGAGTTGAGACACGTCACGTATGGTCGCCATGGACCCCGTCTTTCTGAAATCGCTTTCATGTCATGCTAGGTCACCGACCATGATCGTGTCAAGGGCCTCCGCCTCGACCCGTTGACGGAACGGCAGCGTAGTGCTAGCCTACTCCTGAAAGCGGTTTCAGCAAAGGGCGGCAACCGTCTCGTACTCAACGCGCGCGCCGGCCGAAGGCACAGGGGAGCGGCTCGAGGAGCACGTGCCGCAGTCGAACGCCTCTCACGGTGTCGACACCCGCCTCGCGCGCCTGGACCCCAGCCGCGCCGCCCGAGCCTAGGAGGAGCTGATGACCAAGCCGCACACGGCGACCCATCTCGGCCACGGCCCGCTGCATTCGCCAAGCGGCCCGGTGTCAGGCGACTACGTGATTCTGGCGGGCGAGCGCTACTACCGGATCCACCACGTCGACGCCCTGCCGCCGTTCCTCATGAGCGTCGTCAGCGCTTCCGACCTGTGGATGTTCGTCTCGAGCTCAGGTGGGCTCACGGCCGGGCGCGTCGACGCTGACAGGGCGCTGTTCCCCTATACGACGGATGACAAGTTGACCGAGAACTCCGAGCACACCGGTCCGAAGACCGTGCTGCTCGCGACGCGGAACGGCCGCCGCTCGCTGTGGGAACCGTTCTCGCAGCGCGGCCGGGGCGTCTACCGCGTCGAGCGCAACCTCTTCAAGCACGTCCTCGGCCACGAGGTCCTCTTCGAGGAGATCAACCACGACCTAGGACTCGCCTTCCGCTACGGTTGGCGCCCGAGCGACGCCTTCGGCTTCGTCCGGACCGCGTGGCTGACAGAAGCGGCTTCCGAGCCGTGCTCCGTTGCCGTGCTCGACGGCTTGCAGAACCTGCTGCCAGCCGGCGTGAGCGCGGCGATGCAGGGCACGATGAGCAACTTGGTCGACGCCTACAAGCGAAGCGAGCTCGAGACCGGCACCGGACTCGGCCTTTTTGCGCTCAGCTCGATCACCACCGATCGGGCGGAGCCGAGCGAGTCGCTCCGGGCCACCACCGTCTTCGCGCTCGGCTTAGGGGGTGCCGGCCATCTGCTCTCGTCGGTCCAGCTCGAGCGCTTCCGCCGCGGCGAGACTCCCGTTCCGGAGATCGATGTACGAGGCCGTCGCGGAGCGTACCTCGTGCATGCCGACCTCGCGCTCGCTGCCGGCGAGACGTGCCGTTGGCAGCTCGTCGCCGACGTCGCGCAGGATCATGCCCGCACCGTGGCGCTGGTCAACGCGCTGGGCGGCAAGCGCGAACGCGTCGCGGCCGAGGACGCCGCCGAGGACACCGACCGCCGCGAAGACCCGCAGGCCGCGATCGGCCTCGCCGCGCGCCTCGACGAGGACCTGCGGCGGAGCGGCGAGTCGCTCGAGGCGATCGTCGCGAGCGCCGACGGCTTCCAGTGGTCGGCCGATCAGGCGAGCGCCGACCACCACCTCGCCAGCGTGCTCTTCAACGTCATGCGGGGCGGCGTGTTCGTCGACGACGAGCGCGTGGAACGCTCGGACCTCATCGACTTCGTGCGCACGCGCAACCGTGCGGTGCTCGCAGCCAACGGCGCCTTCCTCGAGGCCCTGCCCGACACCGTCTTGTATCGCGAGCTGGTAGCCCGCGCCGCCGAGACCGGCTCGGCCGATCTCGAGCGGCTCTGCCGGTCCTACCTGCCGCTCGCCTTCAGCCGCCGCCACGGCGACCCGAGCCGCCCCTGGAACCGCTTCGCGATCAACGTCCGCGATCCCCATGGCCGGCTGCGGCTCGACTACCAAGGGAACTGGCGAGACATCTTCCAGAACTGGGAGGCCCTGGCGCACGCCTTTCCCGGCTTCGTGACCGGGATGATCACCGTGTTCCTGGGCGCGACCACGGCCGATGGATACAACCCCTACCGCGTGACCCGGGACGGCATCGAGTGGGAGGCACCCGAGTCAGGTCAGTCGTGGACCAACCTCGGCTACTGGAGCGACCACCAGATCATCTACCTGCAGAAGCTGCTCGAGATCGCTGAGCGCTTCGAGCCCGGGGCGCTCCAGGGTCTGCTCCAGCGCCGCATCTTCAGCCA
>SKMG01000302.1 GCA_007121175.1 Trueperaceae bacterium
GGCGGCCGGAAGAAGCGCTCCGGGTGATGCGCCACCAACGCCTCCTGCGCGCCCGGCGGAGCCGCGCACCAGCACGCCACCCGGTCGTCGTGGTGCCGATCCGCGAAGGTCACGAACAGGCGCTTCCCCCGCACGAACCAGGCGGGTTCGCCGTGGCTGAGCCGCTCCTCGACCTCGGGCAGGGCGAGGCACAGGGCGCGCAGGCGCGGAAGCACGTCGCTCGGTTCGCTGACGCGCCGCTCGAACGCGGCGAGTTCGTCGCTCGTCATGCCGACACCATGCGCCGCGGGCGGCGGCGGCGTCAAGCGCGGGCTGCTGCGGGCGCAGCGGTCTCATCCCCTACTGGCACAGCCGACGCCTCGTGCGAGATCGCTGCCGATGCGTCGACACGGAGCCAGCGCCTGACCGACACGATCGGCGCCGGGGGCCGGCGTGCCAGACTCGTGTCGGAGGCCAGCCGGACGCGTCCGCTCGACGCGTCGGCTGCCCCCAGTCCCGCGTGGCCGGAGGTCGCCGCATGCACGTCACGCACGTGAGGAGGAGGGTGGCTTGGGCGGGGGCTCTGACGCTCGTCGCATCGCTCGCGCCCGACATCGTGGTGCTCGAGGTCGCGGGCTCGCTGCCGGCCTGGTGGTTACCGGCCAAGGCCGCGCTGCTCCTCGCCGGCGCCGGCGCCATGCATCGCGTCGCCCGCGATGGACCGGTCGCCGGCTACGGCCTCCTACTGGCCGTCGTCGTCGCGATGCAGGCGGTCATGGTGCACGCCGACGGCAGCGCCTGGTGGCGGGCGTGGTTCGAGGCCGGCACGTTCACGGGCGAGATCGGCGGCACGATCACGCTGAAGCTGCTGACCGCCGTTCCCATCGTAGGCGTCCTGTTGCTGGTGACGCGGTCGCCGCGAGCGGCGTTCCTCGTGCCCGGCGACCTTCGCGCCAAGGCCGCACGCATCGGCTGGCTCGGCATCCCGGAGGGGACCATCGCCTGGGGCCGGCTCGCGATCCTGGCGGGCTTGGCCATCGCCGTGGGCACGCTGCTCCTGACACTGCTGACAGTCACGGGGTTCGCGCTACCACCCAACCTCGACCGGCTGTGGCCGGCGCTGCCGCTCATCGTGGTCCTGGCGCTCGCGAACTCGTTCGTCGAAGGCGTCGCCTACCGTAACGCGGTGCTCGGCCCGCTGGCGGGTGCGTTGCCGAAGGGCGCCGTCGCCCTGCTGTCCGCCGCGTTCTTCGGTGTCGCCCACTTCTACGGCGCGCCGAGCGGCATCGTGGGTGTGATCATGAGCGGCGTGCTCGGGTGGTTCCTCGCGCGCGGCATGTACGAGACCCGCGGGTTCCTCGCCCCCTGGATCATCCACTTCCTACAGGACGTGGTGATCTTCTCGACGATCCTGCTGCTCGGAGGGCTCTCGTAGCGGCAGCGACCGGGTCCTCGGCGCATCCCGGCCGCCGGCCCCCCGACCGTCAGCCGCCCTCCGCCTCGTCGTCGTCACGGTACGCCGCGGGCGGCTCGAGCCCAAACCTCGCGCAGAGCGCCGCTACGTCGAGCCGGTCCACGTCCCGAGGTTCAAAGCCGGCTCGGAAGCGCACCAGCCAGACGGGCGAAACGCAGCGCACGCTGCGGCCGACGATCACGCCCTCGCCGGTCAACGCATCGGCCGGGTACGTCTCGCCGCGTTCGGGCGGTCCATAGATGCCGTCGCCCCGCTCGTCGAAGGTGACGGCGTGGACGTCGAGTTCCAGCCCGCCAGCGTCCCCCAGGACGAAGTTCCACGGGCTCGTGTCCGCCCGAGGGAGTTCGCGGAAGCCGCGGGCCGCCAGGAGCGCACGCACGACCGGTGCGAAGCGCTCCTCGATCACCACGTCGAGGTCGCCGTGCTCGCGGGTCTGTTCGCCAAGCACGGCGTCCACCGCCCAGCCGCCGTCGACCCAGACCGCGATACCGTGCCCCTCCAAGAGGTCGAGCAGCTCGCATGCGGCCGCTGCCGGCATGCCGGGCGCCGCACCCGTGCCTGCAGCTCGCGCCGGCGCCGCGAACGCCAGCACGTGACCATCCGGATCGAGGCAGTAACCGGCGTCGTCTCCCCAGTCGCGCGGCTGCACGGGGGAGAGCTCCGTCGCGCCGGCGGCCAGCGCCCGCTCGAGGCGTTCATCTGGCGCCGTGACCACGAGGTAGAGCTCGGCGCGTGTGCTGCTGCATGCTGGTGCCGGGTCGGGCAGCGCCGGCAGCAGTCTGCGGATGCCTAACTCCGGCATGAGGCCCAGCACGACGCCCTCCCGCAGCGCGAACTCGGTCATGCCGGGGACGTGCAAGCGCGGTGGCACACCGAGCGCCGCTTCATAGAAGGCGCGCGAGCGCTCCTGGTCGCGAACGAACAGGATCAGGTGGGCTGCACGGGCGGGCGCAGGCGCGTCGGTCAACTCGGGGCTCCTCGCGCACCATCGTAGGACTGTCCGTGGGGCGGCAACGGACACGTCGACGCCCGCGCCGTTCTGACTGCCCGCGGCTTCTAGAGCGCCGACTCGAGCCTCCCGCGGATCGCTTGCCTCGCGGCGAGCGCCTTCGCTTCGCACTCGGCCATGAGCTCGGCCGCCCGGCGCCGCGTCTGCGGCACGAAGTCCGGATCGCCGCTCGGGTCGAGGTCCGCGAGCGCGGCGAGGTTGATCAGCACGTTGTAGTAGGCGCCCTCGGCGCCCGCAGCCGCGCAGAGCACCGCCACGCCGGCGTCGGAGAGGCTGTTCTCGTTGCCGATCGCGCCGATCTCGGCCGCTAGGTCGATCACCAGCGCCGAGCGCTCGAGCACCGCGAGCGGCACCCGCGTCGCCTCGCGGGTGGCTTCTGCGACGACCAGATCGCGCTGGGCACGCTGCTCGTCGGTCGTCTTCGGCAAGCCGAAGGCCTCCATGACGCCGTGAAACGCGGCCGTGTCCCGATCGATGGCGTCCAATAGCCAGTCCTTCAGCGCCTGCGCCTCCTCGGCGATCGCTGAGGCCCGCTCATGGACGCCCTCGTACCCCTTCTTCCCGACGGTGAGGTTGCCGACCATCGCGACCAGCCCGGCAGCCTGGGCGGCGCACAGCGCGGCGACCGAGCCGCCGCCGGGAGCCGGCGAGTCGGTCGACAGCTCGTCGACGAACTGCCGCTGCGTCATCGACACCAGCGGCCCGTCGACCAGGCCCGCCCGGTACTCGATGACCCGCTCGGCCGGATCGAACGCTCCGAGCTCACGCAGTCCGAGGCTCTGGATCGCCGTCTCGACGATCATGCGTCGTGGGATGCCCGCCGACTGGCCGGCCTGCTTCACGTAGTACCTCCCGGCAGCCAGCAGGTCGGCCTCCGGGATCAGGCCGACCAACTCGCTGCCGGTCACGCGCACGCCGCGATCACGGGCGCCCCTCCGGCAGGCCTCGAAGGCCTGATGAGGCTTCGTGACCGAGGTGTCGACGAGGTTGATCGAGACCTGCGCACGATCGTACTCGGGGAGGGTCCAGCCGACCGCCTTGCAGGCCTCCAGCCGGTACGGCCCCGGCACGCGCACGGTCTTCCCGTCGGCGTCCTTGACGACCCTGCCCGCCTCGTCGCGCTTGGCGCGCCCAGCTTCCTTGATGTCGAGCGCGATCTGGCTGGCGATCCGCTTGTCGCGCGCATTCAGGTTCACGTTGTAGGCGACCAGGAAGCCGCGCGCGCCGACGTTGATCGCGCCGGAGCGCGCCGTGCGTTCGTTCCACTCGTTCGGCCCGAAGTCGGGACGCCACGCCTCGGTCCCGAGCTTGCGCCCGAGCGCCTCGTACTCGCCCTTGCGGACCTCGGCGAGGTTCTTGCGCTCGTCGCGCGCAGCAGCCGCCTCGTAGAGGTAGACCGGGAACCCCAGTTCCTCGCCGATCCGCCTGCCGACGGCACGCGCGATCGCCACGCAGTCCTCGATGGTCACGCCGCGCACGGGCACGAACGGGCACACGTCCGTGCTGCCGTGACGCGGGTGGGCGCCCTGATGGCGACGCATGTCGATGAGCTCGCCGGCGCGCTCCACCACCCGGAAGGCGGCCTCGGCGACGCCCTCTGGCGCACCGATGAAGGTGATCACCGTGCGATTGGTGTCGGCGCCAGGGGCGACGTCCAACAAGCGAACACCGTCGACCTCCTCGATCACCGCCGTCACGGCGTCGATGATGCCGCGGTCACGGCCTTCGCTGATGTTCGGCACGCATTCGACGAGCTCGTTCACGGTCGCCACCTCGTTTCGCCGCTAGAGTCCATGCCGACGGTCGATCGCCGCCGTCCCAGGTGCCACCATGTGCGACCGGGCGCCGCTAACGGACAGCGGTCGTCGAGCCGAAGGGTGCTGGCAGTCCACCACCGTCGATCAAGGCCTCGCCGTGCGACGGGCGATCTCGGCGCGGACCACCGGCGCGACCTCAGTGCCCAGTAGCTCGATCGCGCGCAGGACTCTGTCGTGGGGCATCGAGCCGATCGTCAGCTGCAGCATGCACCGGTCGTGCCCGAACAACTCGTGCTGGTACAGGATCTTCTCGATCACCGCCGCGGGGTCGCCGAGGAAGAGCGCTCCGGGCAACTCGGCCGACGCCGCGAACTGCGCCTTCGTGAGCGGCGGCCACCCGCGCTCGCGCCCGATCGCGTTCATGATCGTAGCGTGGTACGGGAAGGCCTCGTCCACCGCCTCGCGCACGCTGCCAGCGACGTGGCCATGAGCGTTGATGCTCACCCGTAGCTCGCCCAGGTCGCGGCCCGAGCGCAGCGCCGAATCGCGATAGAGCTCCACGAAGGGCACGAAGTGTTCGGCCATGCCGCCGATGATCGCCAGCGCCATCGGCAGCCCGAGCGAGCCAGCACGCGCCGCCGACTCGGGGGTGCCGCCCACCGCGATCCAAACCGGCAGCTGCTCCTGCACGGGCCGCGGGTAGACCGGCAGGTCGACGATCGGGGGTCGGTACCGCCCGGTCCAGCGCACCCGCTCGCCGTCGCGCAGCCGGAGCAGCAGCTCGAGCTTCTCGGAGAACAACGTGTCGTAATCGCGTAGCTCGAAGCCGAACAGCGGGAACGACTCGATGAACGAGCCGCGGCCGGCCATGATCTCTGCCCGCCCGCCAGAGAGCAGATCGACCGTGGCGAATGCCTGGAACACCCGGATCGGATCGTCGGAGCCGAGCACCGTGACAGCACTGGTGAGCCGAATACGGCGAGTGCGCACCGCCGCGGCAGCGAGCACCACCGCCGGCGACGACACCACGTACTCCTTCCGGTGGTGCTCGCCGACGCCAAACACGTCCAGCCCCACCCCATCGGCGAGCTCGATCTCCTCGAGGAGGTTTCGCATCCGCTGCTCCTCGCTGAGCAGCTCACCGGTCAGTGGATCGGGCGTGCGGTCGACGAAGGTGAACACGCCGAGCTCGAAGGGACGCGGCGTTCCGGATCGGACTCGGCGAGTCTCGCTGTCGGTGATCATCTAGACTCCGGTATCCCGGCGCGCACTCCGGGCGCCGCCCCCATCCGACCGTAGCAGACCCAGCCGGTCGTGCCAGTCCCCCACGAGGAACGAAGCGCCCCGCACGGCCGCGGCTAGCGGTGCTAGAACAAGCTGCGGAAGAGCGCGATCAGGTCTGCCTTGTCTTCGAAACCGATACCGGGCACGTCGGGCAGGCCGACGTGGCTATCCTCGACTCGGGTGCTGTCGGCGAAGCCGCCGAAGGGTTTGAAGATTCCTGGATACGACTCATTGCCGCCGAGCCCGAGTCCTGCGGCGATGTTCAACGCAAACTGATGCCCCCCATGCGGAATGCATCGACGCGGTGACCAGTTCATCTGCTCGAGCACCTCGAGCATGCGTAGGTATTCGACGAGTCCGTAGGAGAGCGCGGGGTCCATCTGCACGATGTCTCGATCAGCCCGAAGACCGGCGTACCGCAAGAGGTTCCTCGCATCCTGCATCGAGAAGAGGTTCTCGCCCGTCGCCATGGCATGAGGGTAATGCTTGCCGAGTTCGGCCTGAAGTTGATAGTCGAGCGGATCACCGGGCTCCTCATACCAGCGGAGGCGGTACGGTTCGAGCGCTTCGGCGTA
>SKMG01000297.1 GCA_007121175.1 Trueperaceae bacterium
CCGCGATCGGCACCCCGGGCGCGAAGGCGCGGGCACTGTCGAGCGTGTCGCGCTGAGCCGCGAGCGTCTCGACCAAGGAGGCGTCGTCGAAGGCGTGCACCTGGGGGTTGATCGAGTACGCGACGCCGTCGATCGCCCCGGTCGGCGGGCGCTCGCGGTTCAGTTCGGTGAAGTAGGCGTTGGTACCGCCGTAGACCGGCACGCCGTTGCCGGCGAGATGGCGGCGCGCCACGGCCAGCCAGCGCTCCGAGGTCGACTTCTCGCCCTCGTGGAAGACCAGCCAGCGCGCCACCACCGCCTGACGCTGCCGCGCCAGGGCGCCTTTCAGCGCCCGGAGCTCTTCGTCCGCCCGGTCGCTCACGAACAGCGCGATCTCGAGCGGCACCTCGAGCGCCTCAGCTTCCGCGAGGGCGAGCTCGAGCCGGTCCTGATGGCGCGGGTCGAACAACTCGAGGTCGACCCGCAGGTGCGCGAGCTGAAGCGAGCGCAGCCGTTCACGCTCGCGTGCCGTGAGCGGATCGTCATGGCTGGCGAGGCCGAGCCCGAGCTGAGGCAGCGGTACGGCGTTGTCCATGCCATGAGCGACGGTCACGCGGACCGGCTCGGTCCCCGCCTCGCCGCCGGCCTCGACCGGCCTGAGCAGTCCGATGGTGACGCTCTGCTCGACCTTCGTGCCGGCCTCGACGTCGACCGGGAAGGGCTCACCCAGCGGCGTGCAGTAGGTCTTGAACGAAGCGTCGGTCCAGTTGCGCTGGTCCTCCATCTCGAAGACGTCGCCCTCCATGCGGACCTCGACGCCGACGCCGTCGACGCTGGTGGTGATGGCGCGGAGGTCCTCGAAGGGCTGATGGGGGGAGATGCGCTCGGGGAAGCTGCCGGCCCGCTCGGAGCCGTCGACGTGCTCGACGGTGCAGGGCTGCCCGGCACAGGACGCAGGGTGGAGGACGCAGAAGCCGATGCGGTTGCGCCTGAAGCTCGAGCGGGCCACCCCGCTGAAGCCGAAGCGCACGGTGCCGTCGGCGTCGCCCCGCAGCTCGCCCTGCCAACCGAAGTCGACGTCGCCGCCCTGGTGCTCGACGCGGAACCGCAGGCGGAAGCCCGTGAGGCTGCGCTCGAGGTGGAAGTCGCCCAGTCGCGGCGGAATCGTGTCCCAGTTGTGATCGCGCACCGCGGCGTAGACGCCGCGCAGGATCTCCGTGCCGCCTAAGCGGACGTAGCGCAAGAAGGCTCCGTCGGGCTCGAAGAGCATCGTCAGCGGTCCGGCGGTGAGGTGGATCGGCGCAGGCGACGGCGCTTCGCGCTCGCCTGCAGCGGCATTCGGTGGTGTCTCAGGTGGCATCAGGCTCTCCGAGCGCGTGACGCACCGCCGGCGGCGGCGGCGTGGAGTCCTCGGGCGCAGTCGATCTGAGCAGTCCTCCTCCCTCGTTCGGGCCCTCCGCGGTGCGCTCCTCGCGGCGCGGGGCACCCGGGGGTCGTGCGTGCAGGCTCGGCTATAGCTCGTTATAGTTGAGATCCTAGTTAGATGTCAATACGCGCCCGGCTGCGATGCCACCGCGTGCTCGTCGGAACCGGGCAAGGGTGGGCGTCTGTCGCGCCAATACCGATACGTCGTAGCGAGGCATGGGGACGAAAGTACGAGGCGTGGGCACGAGTTGCTCGCCCCACGCCTCGCCATACGTCGCGCTGTTGCTACGGGCGCCGGCGGAGCCCGTGCAGGAAGAGTCGGAAGCCTACTGGCCGAGCTCCTGGCGCGCGACCTCGACCTGCTGCTCGAGGTTCCGCTGCAGCTCGGCGACCGCATCATCGACCGACATGCCGCCGTAGGCGACCTGCTGCACCGCGCGGGCGTAGAGGTTGCTGTTCCACACCACGCTCACGAGCGGGTTGAGGGTGCCGGTACGCTCCATCTCGCAGGTGTCGGGGTTGATCCCGCCACCGTCGAAGATCTGGTTGTAGGCGAACTCGGATGATGGGAACACCACGTCGAAGAGGAGGTCGCCGTAGATCTGCAGGTTCGGCGCCTCGGAGGTGCGCAGGAGCTCCATCGCTTCATACGTCGCCGGCGGGTAGAGCTGGCCCTGGACCTCGGACAGCCGCTGCGCGTTCTCGGGCGTGAAGATGTACTGGATCCACTGCTTCGACGCCTCGACGTTCGGCGAGTTGGCGAACAGCGAGATGTAGCGTCCGCCCTGCTCGGTCACCTTCATGCGGCCCTCGGGCGTCTGGACCACGCTGACGACGTCGAGCAGGCCCGGGTTGGTCCGGTAGGTGAGGTCGAGACCGTTCCAGTAGAAGACCATCGCGGCGCGGCCGGCGTAGAAGCTCTCCATCGGCTCGGTGAAGGCCCAGGCCGCCGCGTCCGGCGGGGAGTACTCGAGCAGGTCGGCGTAGAACTGCAGCGCTTCGCGGGTGCGCTCGTTGTCGAGGTCGACATTGAGGTCACGGTCGAAGTAGTTCGCGCAGTTCTGCCACAGGAAGAGTCCCGAGTAGATCGTCGTCGAGCGGTTCTCGCCGCCGGGCAGCGCGATGCCGGCGATGTCGCCGGTGGTGAGGGTGCGCGCCGCGTGCATGAGCTCTTCCCAGTTCGTCGGCGGCTCGAGACCGGCGGCCTCGAACAGGTCGGTCCGGTAGTGGAGCACCGGCGACGTCGCGGCCTGGTTGATCGAGTAGACCTTGTCCTCGAAGATCAGCAGCCGACCCGGCAGGAAGGCGTCACGGCCGCCGAGCGCCTCGATGACGTCGTCGAGCGGCTCGAGCAGCCCTTGGGCAGCCAGCATCGCTGCCGAGCCACCGTCGGCGTGGACGACATCGAGCGGGGCTCCGGCTTGGATGTAGGTGGTGATCCGCTGGTTGATGACCGCGGCCGGGGCGCCCTCGAGGATCACGTCGATCCCGGGATTCTGCTCCACGAAGTCGTTGATCCAGGCACGCTGGATCGCGACGATGGAGGGATCGGTCTCCTGGTTGAGGTAGCGCACCACCTCGATCTGGGCGTAGACGCCGCCGGCGAGCAGCGCCAACGCGAGGGCCGTGACGAGCCATCGAACCCGGTTACCCATTCTCTCTCTCCTTCACTGCAATGTGTTGACTGCAACTGGAGGCAGGTCGCGGTCGAGTGCATCGCTGCCCAGTGGTGGACGTCTCAGGTCTCACCTCCTCGTAGGAGTCAGCCCTTGACGGCGCCGGCACCCAAGCCGGCGACCATCATGCGGCCCACGAACGCGAATAGGATCAGGATCGGCACCGTCGCCACGACGCCGGCGGCGTTGACCAATCCCCAGGAGTACACGGAGGTCTCGAGGATCAGCGAGGCGATGCCGAGCGACACCGTGCGCTTCGACTCGTCGCTGATCAGCACCAACGCGTAGAGCAGCTCGTTCCACACGACGACGAAGGTGAACACGAAGGCCGCCATCACGCCCGGTACCGCCTGCGGCAGGATCACCAGCACGAACGCCTTGAAGCGCGTGCAGCCGTCGATCATGCCGGCCTCCTCGAGCGACCGGGGGATCGACTCGATGTAGGGACGCAAGATCCACAACGAGAACGGCAGGGTGATCGTCAGATAGGTGATCGACAGGGCGACGAGGCTGTTGTTCATGCCCAGGTTGAACCAGATCTGGAAGAACGGAATGGCCAGCAGGATCGGCGGAAGCATGTAGATGAAGAGCATCGCGAAGGTGAAGGGCTTGGCACCGATGAACTTGAAGCGGGTGATGCTGTAGACGCCGAGCAGGCTGACGGTGATGCCGAGGATGCAGGCGAAGATCGCGACCATCACCGTGTTCAGGAAGTAGAGCGGGAAGGAGGTGAAGCGGAAGAGCTCGACGTAGTGCTCCCAGGTGAAGTCTTGCGGCAGCATGCGCGGGGGCCGCTGGAACAGCTCGACGTTCGGCTTGAACGAGGCGAGCAGCATCCAGATCAGCGGGAAGAGCACGATGAACAGCGTCACGAGAGCGACGATCGCCAGCGCCACCCGCTCCAACTTCGCCCGTCGTCCGAAGGTGTGCATCCGCCAGGCCCCCCGCTACTCGAACTTCCCCTGGGCGCGTTCGTAGAGCCGCCAGTAGATCAGCGACATCACCACCAGGATGAGGAACACGATCACCGCCAGCGCCGCGCCGCGGCCCATGCTGAACTCCCCGAAGATGAAGCGGTAGATCAGCAGCGGCAGCGTCTCGGTGCGTCCAAGCGGGCCGCCCTGGGTGAGCAGGAACACCACCTCGAAGTTGTTGAAGTTCCAGATCGTGCGCAGCATGCCGACCACCAAGATGATCGGCAACAGCGAGGGGAAGGTGATGTAGCGAAATGCCCCCCAGCGCGTGGTGCCGTCGACGGCACCGGCCTCGTAGAGCTGCGTGTCGATGCTCTGCAGCTGGGCGAGAAAGACCAGCACCATGAATGGGAAGTTCTTCCAGGCGTTGACCAGGATCACCCCGAGCATCGCGTAGTCGGGCGAGCCGAACCAGGACGCCGGGATGCCCAAGCCGCTGGTGCGGATGAGGTAGTTGAGGATGCCGGTGGCGTCGCTCATCATGAAGCGCCAGGTGAGCGCGGCCACCACGTACGGCACTAGGTAGGAGAACAGCATCGCGCCGCGCACCGGGGCGCGGAGCGGGAACTTCGCGTGCACCAGCAGCGCGATCAGGAGCCCCACGACCATCTGGATCGCCAGACCGCCGAAGGTGAACACGAGCGTGTTCCGCACCGAGCGCACGAACGCCTCGCTCTGCAAGACGGTGACGAAGTTGCGCACCCCGACGTACTCGGCCACCTGGCTGTACAGGCTCTGCTGGTAGACGCTGGTGGTGAGCACGCGGGTGATCGGGTAGACGGTCAGGCCTACGATCAGCGTCACCAGCGGCAGGAACATCAGGAAGCCGACGACGCGGTCCTGATGGACGTCCCACCAGGTCGGGGCGCGGAACTCGGTCGCTCGGTCGCCTCCCCGTTGGATGCCTCTCGCCGATGCCGATCTCGCCATGCAGCGCTCCCGCCTGACGCCGAGCCTCTCAGCGCGTCATCGAACCTACCCGGCCGAGACGGGACACGCGCCGTAGGCAGAATAAATATGCCCCGCTCGATTGCTATCCAGACAGATCACTATAGGCGCATCGGGTGACGCATGTCAAGGCTCAGGACGCCGCGGCGACGCTATTGACGCACGACTGAGATACCAGATACACTCCACCAACACGAGCGAATACCGTTCTGGAGCGTCGTTTCATGAGTGACCCTAGACGCACGTATCGCCGCGCCCAGGAGCGCCTCGGCGCGACCGTCGAGGCGTGGCGGTTCGGAGGCAGCCATGGAAGCTGAGCGTATCGTCGCCACCTACTTCATCGAGACGTCGCTCTCGCTCGAGCGCGCGGCGCAGAAGATCGCCGGGGTGCAGTCGTCGAGCACCTTCGTGGCGGTGCCCGGCGAGACCGAGGAGCTGCGCGAGCGCGTCGGGGCGCGCGTCGAGCGCATCACATCGCTCGGACGGGCCGAGACGCCCGGGCTGCGAGGCGCCAAGCCGCCCGAGCCCGGCCGCGGCTACGAGCGCGGCGAGATCGACATCTCGATCCCCTTCGACAACGTCGGACCCAACCTGCCGACGATCCTCGCGACCATCATGGGCAGCCTCTATGAGCTCTCCGAGCTCTCGGGCGTGCGGCTCATGGACATCGCCTGGCCCGCAGCGATGGCCGAGCGCTACCCTGGCCCCCAGTTCGGCGTCGAGGGTACGCGCGAGAAGGCCGGAGTCCAGGGCCGTCCGATCATCGGATCCATCATCAAGCCGCCGGTCGGTCTCACGCCCGACGAGACCGCCGAGATGGTGCGGAAGCTGGCAGAGGCCGGGGTCGACTTCGTCAAGGACGACGAGATCCAGGCCAACTCGCCCCGGTCGCCGCTCGAGAAGCGCGTCGCGGCCGTGATGCGGGTGGTCAACGACCACGCCGAGCGCACCGGCAAGAAGGTGATGGTGGCGTTCAACATCAGTGACGAGCTCGACGCGATGCTGCGGCACCACGACACCGTGCTCGAGCACGGCGGCACCTGCG
>SKMG01000081.1 GCA_007121175.1 Trueperaceae bacterium
TACTTGCAGGAGTGCCTCCGCTTCGAGGCCGGAGGCGACCTGTCCACTGCTCGCCAGAGCTGCCTCAACGCACTCGAGGTCGATCCTCGCTCGGTGACCGCTGAGCTGGCGCTGGCTCGTATCGACGCGGCACTCGGCGACCATGGCGCGGCGGAGATACGGCTGAACCGCATTCGCAACCAGGTGGGAACCCCCGAGCCGACGGTGCTGCTCGCCGAGATCGCCTACGCTTTGGAGCGCTACGACGAGGCCGCCGGCCACCTGTCTCGCGCCCGCTTTGAGCTCGCCGCCTCGCCGGATGCCTCTCTCACCGCCCGTGTCGCGTTCCTGAGCGGCAATCTCGCGCGGCGCGACGGCCGAGTGGACCAGGCGCTCGCCTCGTACGCCGAGGCGATCGGCTTCGACGGCCTGAACGTCAGCTATCGCCTGACCGACGCAGACTTACGCTTCCGGCTCGGCGACGTCGACGGAGCCCAGCGTCAGCTGGCGGCCTACGAGGAGATCTCTGGCGACGTTCGCAACGCGGCGGTCAAGTCGTTGCAAGGCCGTCTGCTCTGGGCCCAGGGCCAGGTGGGCGCCGCAGCGGAGCGGCTGGAGACGGCGCTGGCGCTACGCGGTCTGCGCGACAGCGCCGCGCAGTTCGACGACCTGCGCGTGCTGTCGCTCCTGTACTACGCCCAGGGCGATTTCGATAGCGGTGGGATCGCGCTGCGCGAGGCGTCGCGACGCGGCAACTTAGTGGGTCAGGTGACCAACAACGCCCTCCTGTGGGTGCTGGCCGTGCTGGTGCTGCTGGGACTCATCCTGGTGGCCGAGTCGCGCAAGGCCGGCCTCACCTCCGACACCACGGTCGAGCCGCCGCCGTGGGGCCTGGGCGAGGCCTACGGCATCCTGATCGCGGCGGTGCTGCTCGGACTTGCGGCATCGTTGCTGTACTCGATCCTGGTGCAGGGCAACTTGGTGGCGCTGCTGACGCCGCTGCAACGGCAGGACGCGCTGGCCGTGTACGCGATCGTCTTCGCCCTCACGTCGGGACTGCTGGCGTGGCGCCGGGTGGCCCGCGCGGGCATCGAGCCGGCCGTCTACCTCCTGGGTCCCTCGGGTCAGTTCGTGACCGGCGTGCTGCTCGGCCTGGCCCTGTGCGGCCTGATGGTGGCCTACCTGGTGTACTTCCCCCGCACCGGCGTGTTCGGCTCGGTGCCGTTCGACCTGTCGCGCCCCACGCCGCTGGTGGTCGCGGCGCTGGTGCTGCTGCCGCTCGCGGAGTTCGCCTTCCGCGGGCTGCTGCAGCCGAGCCTGGGCCGTCGCTACGGCACCACGCCGGCCGTCGCCATGATGGCGCTCCTGTGGGCCATCGCCTACGGCAGCCCACTGCTACCGCTGATCGTCGCCGGCTTCGGCCTGGCCGAGGCGACGCGCCGCCAACCGGGCGCGCTCGTGGCGCTCGTCGCCGTGCTGGTCGGCTGGTTGACGCTGCTGGCTCTGGCCCTGACGATGCCTCAGGTGCGCGGGCTGTTCCTCGTCTGAGCCGTCCGGCAGCTCGAGAGCTCGCAATGCCGACAGTCGGTGGCTGGCTGTCGACTGTTGCCACACGCCGCCAAGAGGTGTGCGAATAGCCGCGTAAAGGCCGTGTTACCTCGCTCAGGCTCAGGCAATTGCCGCATAGCACCACCATTTCGTGATATTCTGCAGCAAATGAGAGCCAACCCTGGTGTCAGGGAGCTTCGAGAGATGCAGGTCCTCGAAGTGCTGCATCGCAACCGCCAGATGACGCGGAGTGATATCGCGCGGTGCATCGGCGTGAACCTCACGAGCGTCGTGCGCGTGGTCGCCGGGCTGGTGGAGAGGAATCTCGTCGTCGCGAACGACCGGGACGAGAAGCGCCAGCGTGGTCGACCTTCAGACCTGCTTACGATCAACCCGCAAGCCGGATACGTCGTCGGCCTGGAGTACGGCAGGGATCACCTCATTGGCGTCGTCGTGAACGCCGTGGGCGACGTGGTCGTGCACGAGCAGGTAGCGCGTCCGCCAGCCTTCGAGACCAGCCCGGCGACCACCGAGGGGCTTGCCGCTGCGGTCTTCGACATCACCGAGAAGCACGGTTTCGATGCCCGCTCGATCAAGGGTGTCGGGATCGCGCTTCACGATGTGGTGGACGTTCACGGTGCCTGGGCAACCCAAGATGATCCTTCGGCGACGCCATTCCCGGTTCGCGATCAGCTCTCGGCGCGGCTCGGCAAGTTCGTGTTCGTGGAAGACGTCTCCCGAGCGTTCGCCTTCGCTGAACACGAGTATGGAGCGGGAGTCGGCTGCTCCGACATGATCTACATGTTCTTAGGCAGCCACGGGGTCGGTGGCGGCATCTTCGTCAACGATCGGATGTTGATCAGCTCCACTGGCCTGTGTGGAGAGATCGGGCACGTGATCGTCGACGAAGCCGGTGAGCTCTGCCAATGCGGCAGCCGTGGATGCCTGGAGACGGTTGCGTCACCAGAACGGATCGTGAAGCAGTTCGAAGCCTACGAGCGCCAGGGTGTGGCCACCTCCTTGCGAGGCGCAGCTCGATTGTCCTTTGCCAGCATCTGCAGCGCCGCCGGAGCCGGCGACAAGGCAGCGCTGCTGGCGCTCCATCCGGTTGCCACAGCGATGGCGAGAGCCTTGGCTCCCGTCGTGAACGTCACTGGGGCGCGCGTCGTGGTGATCGGCGGCCGCTTGCGGCTCGCTGGCGACATCTTCCTCTCCGAGCTCAGCGCGGGCCTGAGAAGGAGGGTGATCGCCGGCCTGGCCAAGCACCTGTCGATCCGGTTTGCCCAGCTCCCGGAACACGCCGGTGCTTGGGGCGCCGCCAATCAAGCATTGTCTGCTGCTTGGGAGCGAGGCGAGTTCCTGACTTCGGTCAGTACAGAGATCGACGCTGCCGCACCCTGAGAGGGCCAGGAGGATGACCATGTAACCGTCGCCGCCAGACCAATAGCGAACGCAACGGCACCAGCCCCAGCAGACATCGAAGGGACGAGCCATGTCGAGATGCTACGTAAGGGTCATGACGACGAGCCTAGCCGTTCTGATGCTAGTGCTCTTCACGACCGTGTCGGCGCAGTCGATCACCGTCGCCATGTGGAGCGGCCCCGAACACGACAACCTCGTTGCCACGAGTGCCGTGTTCCAGGAGGCGACGGGGATCACGGTAGAGATACGCGAGATTGCGCGCGAAGCCTACCGCGACGTGATAACCACTCGCTTGCTCGGGGGCGCAACCGAGTTCGACGTCATGTACATCGATAGCAGCTGGGTTCCCGCCTACGTTCGGGCGGCGGTACTGGAACCGCTGGATGGTCTGATCGACGACCCGGAACTGTTCTCGCGACTGTCGCCGGCGATCGACTTCCTGAGGATAGACGGACGAGTCTTCGGCATACCGTCGGAGAGCGATACCGTCTTCTTCTTCTACCGCAGCGACCTGCTGGAGGAGGCCGGGCTGGACGTTCCACAGACGTGGGACGAGTTCCTGAGTGCTGCGCAGGCGTTGACGGTCGACCTCACGGGCAACGGCCGCACCGATCGCTACGGAGCGGTCATCGGTGCGCGCACCGACGAAGCCGCGTGGGACTTCCAGCACTACTTCTTCGGCTTCGGCTGCAGCGTGCTCGGCGACGACTACCAGCCGCTGGTCAACGACGAGTGCGGGGTCGAGGCGCTCTCCTTTTATGCCGGACTCCGAACCGAGCACGAGGTCGTGCCGCCTGATGTGGCAGCCTTCGGGTACTCCGAGATCCTGACCGCATTCCAGCAGGATCGAGCAGCCATGGCTATCCAGTGGATGGCGGCGCTCCCGACCTTCGCCGACGCCGACCAGTCTCCGCTGATCGAGGGACGGTTCGACTACACCGAAACCCCAGGCCGGCTCGTTGACGGCGAAGTCGTTCGCGGTGTAGGCGGAAGTCAGTGGAGCTGGGTCATGCCGGCGACCGCCATGAACAAGGAAGCGGCCGCTACGTTCCTCTCCTGGATCGGTGGCAAGGAGGGCGCCACGACGTGGGCGCTCCACGGTGGGATCCCCTCCAACGTGGAGGCGCTGACCGATCCAGAGGTACTGCGCGAGATGCCGCAGTTCGAGCTGCTCGCTACGATGTCGCCCTATCGACAGCTCTTCCCTCAGACCACCGTGTCGTTCGAGCTGTTCACCGCGTTTGCCGAGGCTGCCAATGCAGCCGTCTCGGGGCATCAGTCGCCGCAGCAGGCCCTCGATGAAGCGGCTCGGCAGATGGAGACGCAGCTGAGGCGCGGCGGCTACATCGAGTAGCCAGCGCCGTGTCGCGATTACGACGCCAGCTCGTTCCGTACACGTTCGTTGCGCCGCTGTTCGTGGTGCTCGGGATCGTGATGGCGTATCCGCTCGCCTTCGCGTTCTACGTGAGCCTTCACGACTGGACGCTGTTGAGCGTCGCAGCCGGGCCGCCGTTCATCGGGTTCGAGAACTACATTCGGGCCTTTCAAGACCGGCACTTCTGGAATGCGATGACGGTCACAGCGACCTTCGTGACCGCAGCAGTAATCGTAGAGTTCATCATCGGCTTTGCGGTGGCACTGCTGCTCAACCGAGAGTTCCGCGCGCGCAACTACGTCCTCACGCTGGTTCTGCTGCCGTTCATGGTCACGAACGTGGTCATCGGGATCACCTTCAAGCTCCTGTACAACTACGACTGGGGAGTGGTGAACTACCTGCTGACGCAGCTCGGGCTACCGGCGCTGAACTGGTTGGGGGACACGGGTACAGCGATGCTCGGCGTCGTGATCGCGGATGTGTGGAATACCAGTGCGTTCTTCGCGCTCATCCTGTTTGCGGGCCTGCAGGCGCTCCCCCATGAACCGTACGAAGCCGCCCGAATCGACGGGGCGAACCCCCGCCAAGTGTTCTGGCACATCACGCTGCCGATGTTGCAGCCGATCATCGTGGTCGCCTTGTTGTGGCGTTTCGTCGACACCTTCAAGATCTTCGACGTCATCTACATCTTGACCGGCGGAGGTCCTGCTCGAGCCACCGAGGTCATCAGCATCTACGCCTTTCGCACGGGCTTCAGCCACTTCGATCTGGGCTACGCCTCCGCCGTCTCGTATCTCATGACCTTCGTCATGATCATCGTCGGTTGGCAGTACCTGCGGACGATGCGCAGGTTGACGTGAGAGCGGTGAGGGTGCGTGCGGGATCGCCGCCGTTCGGGGTCGGCCGGCGGTGGAACCTGCGCCACGTCGTTGCGCGCCTGGCATGGCTCCTCGGCATTGCTCTCGTGATCGTCTTCAGTCTGTTCCCGATCATCTGGTTGTTCCTCACCTCGATCAAGTCGCCCCATGAGGCTTTCGTCATGCCGCCCAAGCTCATCTTCACGCCGACCCTCGACAACTACGTGCACATCCTGCACAACGTCCGCTTCTGGACGTACCTGAGCAACTCGCTCGTGGTCGCTGTCGGGGCGACCCTGTTGTCGATCATCGTCGGAGCTCCAGCCGCCTATGGTTTCAGCCGCTTTCGCTTTCGGGGCAGGAGCTTCATGCAGATCCTGGTGTTGATGGCGCGGCTCATCCCGCAAGTGGCGCTCCTCCTGCCGCTCTACATGCTGTACCGGCAGGTCGGGCTGATCGACACGCAGGTCGGCTTGATCCTCGCCTACACCACCTTCGTCGCTCCGTTCACGGTCTTCGTACTGATCGGCTTCTTCGCCGATATCCCAAAGGACCTCGAAGAAGCCGCCTTGATCGACGGCTGCAGCCGCTGGGGGGCATTCTTCCGCGTCGTTCTCCCGCTTTCGTTGCCGGGTCTCGCGGCCACCTTCATCTTCGGGTTCCTCTACTCATGGAACGAGTTCATGTACGCGGTGATCCTGACCGGCGAGCAGGCGCGCACGCTCCCGGTGATGATCACAGGGTTCATCACGGCACGAGGCATCCAGTGGGGCAACATAGCCAGCGCCGGCAGCCTCATCCTGCTGCCTGTCATCCTCTTCGTCTTCCTCGGTTCGCGTGGTCTCATCAA
>SKMG01000244.1 GCA_007121175.1 Trueperaceae bacterium
CCCGAGCCGGAGCTCGCGGGGCTCGAGACCGCCTCGCTGCTGGTGCTGCCGATCCGCGCCGACGGTACGACGGCCAGCGTCATCGCGATGGGCGCCGCCGGCCGCCCGGTGGTGCTGCGCGGCGATCAGCTCACGGTGGCGCGGGCGTTCGTACGCCGGCTCGAGCGCGCCCTCGAACGCGTGGCGTACCTTCGCCAGATCGAGCGCACCCGCGAGGACGCATTCCGCGTGCTGGGCGTGGCGCTGGAGTATCGCGACTTGGAGACCAAGGGCCACACCGACCGGGTCGTGGCCCTCTCGCGCCACTTCGGCGAGCGCCTCGGCCTCGACGCCGCGAGCCTCGAGGCGCTCGCCTGGGGCGCCTACCTCCACGACCTGGGAAAGCTCACCATCCCCGACCAAGTGCTGCTCAAACCGGCCTGGCTGGCCAAGGATGAGGTCGAGCTCGTCGAACGACACCCGCTGACCGGCTTCGAGATGAGCCTCGACCTGGCATTCCTCCCAGACGAGACGCGCGGCGTGATCCGGTCGCATCACGAGCACTTCGATGGCAGCGGCTATCCGGAGGGGCTGGTCGGCGAGGAGATCCCGTACCTAGCGCGCGTCTTCGCCTTGGTCGACGTCTATGACGCGCTCACCTCGGAGCGACCCTATAAGGGTGCCTGGTCTCACGAGGCCGCGGTCACCGAGATCGAATCCCAAGCGGGCCGTCAGTTCGATCCGCAGCTGACCGCAGCGCTGCTCGAGCTGCTCTCCGGTTGGCGCGACGGCCACGACGTAGCGGCCGCCGGCTGAGGCCGTCGCGCCTCCAAAGGAGAGCGCGTGGCATCGCTGCCGCGCCTCACCTGGTGTGCCAGTCGCGTCAGACAGCGACCCAGCGACGCTGCTGTGCGCTCTCGAGGATGGCGTCGACGACCCGCTGCACCGCCGCGCCGCTCCTGAAGTCCGGGCGGGCCGGCCGGCCCTGGGCGACGGCCTGCAGCAGCTCGTACACCTCGATGACCTTGGTATCGCCGAGGCCCAGGCCGCAGCCCGCAACCGGCCAGAAGCGGCCGTAGTACGGGTGGTCGGGGCCCATGATGACGGTCTTGAAGCCACGACGGTCGGCGGGATCGCCGCTGTCGTAGAGCTGGAGCTCGTTCATCCGCTCGTGATCCCACGCGATGGCGCCGCGGCTGCCGCTGACCTCGAAGGTCAGGTGCGCCTTGCGGCCCGTGGCCACGCGATTGGCCTCCAGCACGCCTGTCGCGCCGCCTTCGAAGGTGAGGAGCGCCTGCACGGCGTCCTCGTTCTCGACGCTCCGCAACGCCGTGCCGGCGGCGGCGACCTCGCGGTAGCCGTAGCCTCCGAGCGCCTCCGGCCGCTCGCCGATGACGGTGCTCGCCTGAGCGCACACCTGCTTCACCTCGCCGACCAGGTCGTGGGCCAGCGCGATGACGTGGGCGCCGAGGTCGCCGAGGGCACCCGAGCCGGCGAGGCTGCGCTCGAAGCGCCAGCCGAAGGGCTGCCGCGGGTCGGCCAGCACGTCCTGCTGGAAGGCGCCGCGGAAATGCCACACCTCTCCCAGCACGCCGGCTGAGATCAGCCCCTTCGCGGCCAGGGCCGCCGGGCTCTTGAGGTAGTTGAAGCCGACCATGGTGACGACGCCGGCCTCCCGGGCGGCCTCGGCCATGGTAGCGGCGCTAGCGGCGTCGAGGGCCAGCGGCTTCTCGCAGTAGACGTGCTTGCCCGCCGTCAGCGCGGCGAGCGCCATCTCGGAGTGCAGGTGATTGGGAGCGGTGATGTCGACGATGTCGATCTCAGGGTGGGTCACCAGCTCGCGCCAGTGGCCGACGGACGCTTCGAAGCCGAGTTCCCTCGCGGCGCGCCGCGCCGTGTCGGCGTCCCGGTCGGCGATCAACCTGAGCCGAGGCGCTGCGAGCAGGTCGTCGAAGACCCGGCCGACGAGCGCGTACGAGAGCGCGTGGCCCTTGCCCATGAAGCCGCTGCCGATCAGGCCGATCGAGAGCTCACGGCGGCCCATCAGCCGTCCCGCCCCTGCCCCTCGGGAGGCAGTGCCGAAGCCCCGGGTACCGCCGCGGCGCCGTCCTCGCGAGCGAACTCCTCGAGCTCCTGCTCCAAGGCGTCGAGCTCCTCGGTGCCGGACATCATCGCGAGCACCTCCTCGCGGCTCACCTCGGCCTTCTGAAAGGTCCCATACGACGTGCCGCGCCGCAAGATCGTGAAGGCGTCGGCCACCGGGTAGGCGTGGTGAACGTTGTGGGTGATGAAGATGACCGCCAGACCCTGGGCTCTGGCCTGGGCCACGTAGCGCAGCACGATGCCTGCCTGGCGGACCCCCAGCGCCGCGGTGGGCTCGTCGAGGATCAGTACCTCGGCCCCGAAGTAGACCGCCCGGCTGATCGCGACGCATTGCCGCTCGCCCCCGGAGAGCGTGCCGACCGCCTGGTCGGCGTCCCGGACGTCGATGCCCATGTTGCCCATCTGCTCGACCGCGACGCGGCGAGCCGTGGCCATGTCGAGCCGTTTCAGCGGCCCCCAGCCGACGGTCGGCTCGCGGCCCAGGAAGAAGTTGCGCGTCACGCTCATCAGCGGCTGGACGGCCAGGTGTTGGTGCACCGTGGCGATGCCGTGCCGCTGGGCGTCACGCGGGCTGTCGAAGCGCACCTCTCGACCATGCAGCAGCACCTTGCCGGAGGTCGCCTCGACCACGCCGGAGAGCACCTTGATCAGCGTCGACTTGCCGGCGCCGTTGTCGCCGAGCAGACACATGACCTCGCCGTTGCGCACGCTCATCGACACGCCGTTGAGCGCCACCACCCGGCCGTAGGTCTTGACGATGTCGCGCAGCTCCACCGCGGGCCGACCGTTCACGATGCCTCCGTCGCGTGCTTGCGGATGAAGGTGTTGAAGATGACTGCAACCAGCAGGAGCGCCCCGAGGAAGACGCGGAACCAATCGGTGTTCCAGCGCGCGATGAAGATCCCCTGGGAGGTCATGCCGAAGATGAGCGCGCCGAACACCGCGCCCACCACCGTGCCGTAGCCGCCGGTCAGCAGCGTGCCTCCGATCACGGCCACGATGATTGCCTCGAACTCCTTGAGCGTCCCGCGAGTCACGTCGGCCGAGCCGAGGTCGAACACCTGGAGCAGCGCCAGGATACTCGCGCACAGCGCCGTGCCCATGAACAGCACGATGCGCACGAAGTCGACCGGTACCCCGGAGTTGCGGGCCGCCTCGGCGTTGCCTCCGACGGCGAAGATCCAGTTGCCGAACGGCGTGCGCAGCAGCAGGTAGGCCGCCACGATCGTCAGGCCCAGCCACCACCACACCGAGGCCGGCATGCCGAGCCACTCGAAGCTGAACAGGCGCCCGACGAAGGTGTCCTGGAGGACGGCACGGGCGTCGGCGCCGGTGACCACGCCGTCGACGGTGCCGATGAAGGCGCGCACCGACACCTGTGTCGAGCCGGTCACGGCCCTCGTGATGCCGAGCGTCAGACCCCGCAGGATGAACAGGAAGGCGAGGGTGACGATGAACGACGGCAGTCCGGTGCGGTTCACCAGGGTGCCGTTCACCAGGCCAACGCCGGCGGCGAACAGCAGCACCACCACGAGCGCGAGCCAGATCGGCCAGCCGTACACCACCACCGGTAGCAGGAAGAGCATGCCCGCGGCGGCGATCATCGACCCCACCGACAGGTCGAACTGCCCGCCGATCATGAGCAGCGTCGCGCCGATACCGATGATGCCGAGCTGCGCCGATACCTCCATCCAGGAGCGGATGCCGCGCTGCGCCAGGAAGCCCTTGTCGCCCGCGACGAGCGAGAAGAAGACGAAGATGATGAGCGCGCCTGCCACGGCGCCGGTCTCGGGCCGCGCGAGGAAGCGCCGCAGGCGACCGACCTGCCTGAGGCGCTCGTCAGGCGGTAGGCTGGGCGAGTTCCGTATGCCGCTCACTCGATGCTCGGCTGCGCGCGCAACGTGTGCGGAGGTGGTTGGGGACCACCTCCGCACGGCGTCGCTGACTTCGCGCGCTAGCGGATCCCGCGGGCCGAGAGCGCGATGACCTGCGCGGCGGTCTCGGGCGTGACGAAACCCGGACCGGTCAGGATGATCTCGTTGCCGGGCAGCATGCCGTACTGGACGTAGTTCACGGCCGTGATGACGCCGAGGTAGCCCTGCAGCCACTGCTGCTGGTCGATGAGGAACGACACGTCGCCCTCGACCGCACCCTGCAGCAGGTCGGGTGCTAAGTCGAAGGTCCCGAAGACGATGTCGCCGGCCCGGCCGACCTCGCGCAAGGCGTCGAGCGTCGGGATGCCGCCGACTGGACCGGTGGCCAGGACCGCATCGATCGACTCGTCGCGCATCGCGGCGATCACGGCGTTACGGACTTCGATCGGGTCGGTGCCGACCGCGAGCACCTCGACCGGCCCGCCGAGGCCGTCGGCGAACCCTTCGCAGCGCAGGTCGAGCGCGACGTTGCCGACCTCGTGGTTGACGCACAGGCCGCTGGTGGCGCCAAGGCGCTGAGCCTCTTGGCCGCCGCCCAAGCCGGCCTCGTACTCGGTCTGCCCCACGTGACGCAGCACGCCGAGCTCTTGGAACACGTCGGAGCCGGAGTTGATCGAGAACACCGCGATCCCGGCGGCGACGGCCGCTTCGATCGCCTCGCCGAGGGCGACGGAATCGGGGATCGAGATCACCAGCGCGTCGGGCGCCGAGGCGATCGCCGCGTTGATGAGCTGCGCCATCTGCGGCATGTCGAAGGTGTCCGGCGCACGGTACTCGACGGCGACGCCGGTGTCGAGCTGCGCCTGGTCGACGCCATTCTTGACGACCGACCAGAACGGGTCGGCCGCCGAACCGTGCGTGACCACGATGACCCGGATGTCATCGCGGGCCGGCGCCTCCTGGGCGACGCCGAAGGTGAGGGCGGTGGCGACGAGCAACGCGAGCGTGATGAAGAGCGAACGCGCGAGCATGTGACACCCGTCCTTTCGAACCCGGCTCTGCGCCGGGGAACGTGACATGGCGACCGCCGCTCGAGCCGCTCGGAGCGGCGAGCCACCGTACCGGAGTTCGACTACCCACGCATTGTCGCGTCGGCGGCGGCGGCTGTCAACAGCAGCTCTGGAGAAAGCCGCGTCACCACGGTCTTGGCGCTACGCTGACGGCATGCCCCACGTCCCTGGAAGCGAGGCCGCCCGAGCGCGCGCGATCAAGCGCCACCTCTGGTCAGAGCGGCAGCGGTTCGTCGTGACCTGCCCGCTCGGCGTCGAGGCGCTGCTGGCCGCCGAGGTGGCCGCGCTCGCCGGGGTCGCGGGCGTTTCGATGCGGCCCGGGGGAGCGGTGTTCGACGCGCCCTTCGACACCCTCTACGCTGCGCTGCTGCGGCTGCGGCTGGCCGAGTCGCTGCGTGTGGTGCTCCTCGACAACGCCGCGGCCGGCAGCTTCCCGATGCTCTTCGATCACCTCACGCGAGTGAGCTGGTCGCTGTGGCTACCCGAACGCTGTGCGATCACGGCGCGCGTGGTGAGCCGCCGATCGCGGCTTCGCGACCGCGAGGGGCTCGAGCAGGCGCTGCGCGGGGCGCTGCGCCGGCACGGCGTGGATCCCGACGCTGCTGACGGTCCGCCGATGACGCTGCACCTGCGGCTCGAGCACGATCGGGTGAGTGCAGCGCTCGACCTCGGTGGCGCGCTCTACCGGCGCGCCGGCGACAAGTGGGTCTCGCGCGCCACCATCCGCGAGACGACCGCCGCCGCGCTGGTGGCCGTCGCCGAACGCGCGGCCGGAGACGCTCCCTCTGACCTGGTGTTCGACCCGTTCTGCGGCTCCGGCACGCTGCTCGCCGAGTCGCTCGAGCTGGCCCTGGGCCTCGACGCCGGGCGCCGGCGCCGGCCGCCATTCGAAGCCTCGCCGGCCTGGAATGCCGGGCGCTTCCGGCAGGCCGAGCGGGACTCCGCCGCCGAGGGCCGCGGTGGGCAGCCGGCCG
>SKMG01000190.1 GCA_007121175.1 Trueperaceae bacterium
CCTTGCGCGAGCGTGGTGTCGCGCCGATGGCCACGGTGGTGCCCACCGCCACGTGGCTGACCTTCGCCGTTGCCGCGGGAGCGACCATGATCGCTCCCTACGGCGGCATGCTGCAGCGCGCGGGGCTGGTCTCGAAGCACGAGGAGGTCGCCCGCATGCAGGCGCTGATCGACGCTCAGGGCTACGACGTCGAGCTCTGTCCCGGCATCTACGACGCGACCGAGATCCCACTCTATGCCGGCATGGGCGTCGAAGCCTGCTTCGTGTGGGAGCGTGATGTCGAAGGCTACCTCGATCAGCCTCTGGTGGACCAGGCGTGCGCGGCCTTCGCCGGCGACTGGAACCTCATCGAGGAGGCCCGCCAGGGAGCCTCCTCAACCTGAGCTCCGCGCGCGGGTCGGTTGCCGGTTGACCGATCGACCAGGAGCGTCTACAGTCGGGGAGAGCCGACATGGGGCGTGCGGTCGAGTTGAGAACGCCATCTCACGTACCGATGGTGCTCACGCTGGGCGTAGCCTGCCAGATCGGCCAGGTCGTCTACCTGCGTGAGTTGCTGATGGTGTTCCATGGCAACGAGCTGTCGCTCGGCGTCATCCTGGCCGCGTGGATGGTGTGGGTGGCCGTTGGCAGCCGCCTCGGCGCCGCACTGCTGCAGCGCCGCGACGACGCGTTGGGCTGGCTGCGCTCAGGTGCCGCCGCGGTGGCGCTGCTGCTGCCCGCGACGGTGCTCGCCATCCGCCTCTTGCCAGGCGCCTTCGACGTGCCGCCCGGAGCCCTGCTGTCGCTGGCCGACATGGCGCTGTCGAGCGTCGTCGTCTTGGCACCGACTACGGCGCTGCTCGGCGCGCAGTTCGTGTTCCTGGCGCGGCTCTGGCGCGAGCGGGACCAGAGCGTCGACGCCTCGGGCGCCGCTAAGACCTACGTCGGCGAGGCGCTCGGCAACGTCGTGGGCGGCCTACTCTTCACGCTCGTGCTGGTGCATCACCTCGACGCGTTCCAGGCGAGCCTGCTCGCCGGGACGGCGATGCTGGTCCTGACCTTGCGGCTCGGCCAGCCGCGGCGAGCGCTCCTCGCGGCCGGCGTGGGCTTAGCGCTCCTGCCGCTCCTGCCGCAGGTCGAGTGGTGGTCGGCGCAGCTCCAGTGGCAGCTGCGAGCGCCGGACTACGAGTTGATCACCACGCACCGGTCGCGCTACGGAACCATCGCGGTGCTGCGGCGTTTCGACCAGTACTCCTTCTTCCAGAGCGGGCACCTGGTGTTCTCCACCGGCGGCGTCACGGAGACCGGGGTGGGCCTGGAGGAGCTCGAGGGCGTGGCGTTCGCCCACGTGGCGCTGACGCAGCATCGTGATCCTCGGCAAGTGCTGCTGATCGGCGGCGGACTGCGCGGCACGCTGCGCGAGATGCTGCGCCATGGCGTGCGTGCCATCGACTACGTCGAGCTCGATCCGGTCCTCGTCGAGGCCGCCTCGCCGTACCTGCCCGCGGGAACCCGCGCGGCGCTGGCCGACCCGCGCGTGCGGCTGATCCACGCCGACGGCCGACTGCTGGTGAAAGGCGGCGGTCCCCCTTACGACCTCATCGTCGTCGACGCGCCCGACCCGACCACGGCGGTGCTGAACCGCTACTACACCGAGGAGTTCTTCGCCGAGGCCAAGGCGCGGCTGCGCCCCGACGGCGTCCTGGTGCTCGGTGCGATGTCCACGCCTGACCTGCGCGGCTCGGCGGTCGCCAACCGCAACGCCGCGATCTACCACACGCTGCGGCGGGTGTTCCCCGAGGTCCTGCCGGTGGGGGAACGGTACCTGTTCTTCTTCGCGTCGAAGGGCGAAGGCCAGCTCTCGGCGGACGCGGCGACGGTCATGCGCCGCTTCGTCGAGCGTGAGGTCGACGCTGCTGGCTTCTCGGCCGGTCACCTGGCGCTGCTGTTCGAGCCGGGGCCGCTGCAGCGCATCAACTGGATCCTGCGCCATCACGGTCGCAGCCCGAGAGCGCATCTCGAGCCGCCGATGGCGGCGCCGCTGCTGCCGGGCACGATCGAGCAGTTGCGCGTCGAGGAAGCGCTGCTGCCGCCGGTGCATGAGCGCTTCTTCGTCAACTCCGACTTCCGCCCGGTCGTCTACTACCACACACTGCTGTTCTGGACCGGCCTGACGCGCGGCGACGAGGCGAGCGTCCTGCGCTGGATAGGGCGGGTCCAGTGGTGGTGGGTGCTGCCGCCGCTGGTGCTCACGATCCTCGTCGGCTTGGCGCTGCGCATCGCGGTCCCCACCCGACGAGACGCTGCGCCGCGCTTCGCGGTGCTCACCGCGGTGTTCACGACCGGGCTGTCGACCATGGCCCTGCAGATCGCCCTGCTGTTCGCCTTCCAGAGCATCTACGGCTTCGTGTTCGAGATGGTGGGCCTGATCGTGGCGATCTTCATGGCCGGCCTGGCGCTCGGTTCGGCGTTGACGCACCGGTTCGTCCCGGACCCGGCCGATCGCCGGTTGCTGACCGCGGTCCAGGGTCTCGTGGCGCTCGTCGCCGTCGGCATCGGCGGCGCCTTGCCGTGGGCCGGCGGTCTCGAGGGGGCGGCCGAGGTGTTCGTGCTGTTCGCGTCTTTGACGTTCGTAGCCGGGCTGCTCAACGGCGTCGACTTCCCGCTGGCCACCGCCTGCTACCTGGCGCTCGAGCGCCGCCCAGAACGCGCGACCGCCGCGGTCTACGGCGTAGAGTTGGTGGGTGCATGCTGCGGTGCTGCGCTCGCGAGCGTAGCTGTAGCCCCGGTGCTCGGCATCGTGGCCTGCTGCCTGTTGGCTGCCTTCGCCAACGGCACGGCCTTCATCGTGCTGCTGGTCGGAGGCGCGCGACCGCTTCCAGAGAGCGTTGTGCCGGTGGGGGGTTATGTCTGAACGTGAGAACACGACAGTCGGCGATGGCGAGCACTGTGTCTCGCGGCGCGGCCTCCTGAGAGCGGCGTGCGCGCTGGGGATCGGTGGGATGCTCGGCGCCGTGCGGCCGGCTCGGGCCCAATCGGCGCAGCTGGGGCTGCTCGGGAGGCGCCGCTCGCCCTGGTTCGAGCCGCTCGCGAACGGCGAGCTCCGCTGCACGCTCTGCCCGCACGGCTGCCGCCTCGCCCCCGGTGAGCGTGGCCGTTGTCGGGTGCGCGAGAACCGAAGTGGCGAGGGCTACACGCTCGCCTACGGCAACCCGTCTTTGGTGCAGCTCGATCCCGTGGAGCGTAAGCCGTTCTTCCACGTGCTGCCGGGAACCCGAGCGCTCTCGGTCTCCACCGCCGGCTGCCCCATCGCGTGCAAGTTCTGCGAGGTCTGGGACATGGCGTTGGTGTCGCCCGAGGAGGTCTACGCCTACGAGCTCGAGCCCGCCGCGCTCGTCGAGCACGCGCTCACCGTGGGCGCGACGTCGCTGAGCTTCGCCTTCGGTGAGCCGGTTGCCTCCTTCGAGTACCTGATCGACGCGGCGAAGTCGGCTCGGCAGGCGGGCCTGCGCAACCTCGTGCACACCAGCGGCTACCTCACGCCGGAGCCGGTCGAGATGATGGCCACGGTCGTCGACGCGGTCAACGTCGACCTCAAGGGCTTCGACGCGGGCTTCTACCGCGAGCTGTGCGGCGCCGAGTTGGAACCGGTGCTCGAGACGCTCAAACGGCTGTACGGTGCGGGTGTGCACCTCGAGATCACCAACCTGGTGATCCCGACCCTCAACGACGATGTCGGCCTGATCCGCGACATGTGCCGCTGGATCGTGCGCGAGCTCTCGCCCGACGTTCCGCTCCACTTCGCTCGCTTCTACCCGCTCTACCAGCTCGCCAACCTCCCACCGACGCCGGTCTCGACGCTCGACGAGGCTCGCAACGCGGCGATGGAGGAGGGGCTGCGCTACGTGTACGTGGCCCGCGTCACCGGCCACGTCGGCGAGAACACTTTTTGCCCGGGATGCGGCGCTGCGGCGATCTCCCGCATGGGGTTCATCGTCGAGGAGCTGGCGATAGACCGGGGCCGCTGCCGTTCCTGCGGTCACGAGATCGCCGGCCGCTGGGCCTGAGGCGAGTGCTCCTCGTGAGCGACTGACGCCGTTCGGCCGTGGCTCCGAAATGCAGCCGCGGCCGACTCGTTCACTGCGGCGGCGTCTCGTCGGCTGCGACCGCGTCTCGTCAGCCGCGGCGCCGGAACACTTCGCGGTTCATCAGCGAGCGCTCGTCGAGGTTCTCGAGCCCCGCCTCCTCGGCCCAGTCCATCGCCTCGAGGTACTCCTGCGTCGTGATCGCGCGCGCGATCTCCGGATGCTCGAAAGCGCGGTGCTCGACGCGGTACTGCGACATGATGTTGACGTAGGTCGTCGCCGGCAGCGTATCGGCCACCCAGCGCACGAACTCGCGGGTTCCCGCGAGCCGGTTGGGCATCACCAAGTGGCGGATCATCAGGCCGCGCAGCGCGATGCCGGAGGCGTCGGTCACCAGCTCGCCGACCTGGCGGTGCATCTCCCGGATCGCCGCTCTCGCGGTCTCGGGGTAGTCGGCCGCGCCGGCCAGGCGTTCGGCCGGACCGGAATCCATGAACTTGAGGTCGGGGAGGTAGATGTCGACGATCCCGTCGAGCAGCTGCACCGCCTCGAGCGAATCGTAGCCGCCGGTGTTGTAGCAGAGCGGAATGTTCAACCCGCGCTTCGCGGCGATCCGCACCGCGCGCAGGATGTGCGGCATCACGTGGGTGGGCGTAACGAGGTTGATGTTGTGGCAGCCGATCTGCTGCACCCGCAGCATGAGCTCGGCGAGGCGCTCGTCGTCGAGGCGATCCCCGCGTCCCTCGTGGGCTATCGGCCAGTTCTGGCAGAACACGCAGCGCAGGTTGCAGTTCGAGAAGAAGATCGTGCCAGAGCCGAAGCGCCCGACCAGCGGGAGCTCCTCCCCGAAGTGCGGCTGCGCCGAGAAGACCACGACCTGCTCGGGCGAGCGACAGGCGCCGATCTCACCCGCTAGGCGGTTGACGCCACAGCGGCGGGGACAGAGTTCGCAGTGCTCGAGCATCGCGCAGGCCTGATCGACCCGTTCCTCGAAGAGCCCCTCGTCCTCGAGATCGAGATAGGCCGGGCGCCAGCCGCCGGTGACGCCAGGAGCGGCCCGTGAGGCGCCGGCGGACGGTCCAGCGAACGCGACCGCTGTGACGGTCCCCAGCGCGCAGCGCAAGAACGCGCGTCTGGTCAGTGCCATGGTGCGGCCATGATAGCACCTCACCTGCCGGGCTCTTGGTCCCGGATCCGTCTAGCAACCGCGGGACTTGGTCCTCGGGTGCGTCTAGCTACCGCACGACGCCGCGGCGTCGGTGAGGCCGAGACGCGTGAACTCGTCCGCCAGATCGGCGACGGTGACCGCGTGGACCTCGGGCGACGCATGCGGGTCGCTCTCGAGGAGGCGGCTCTCCTCGGCGTAGGCCTCGACCTCGTCGCCGTGCAGCGTCCCCTCGTTGATGAGCGTGCGCAGGTACTGCTCGGCGACGTCCTGTAGGCCGTACTCGGCGATGGTTTGCACGAGGCTGTCGTGATCGACGTCGCGCACGAGCTGCTGGATCACCTGGGCGTGGGGCGCGTTGCCGAAGCGGTCGACGGCGTACCCGGTGAGGTCGACCTGGTACTCGTCGAAGATGTCGGCCTCGCGATCGTCGAAGCGTGCGTCCATGTCGTTCGTCCCTCCGTGGCCGTGCGGGCACGTGAGCGCCGTCGGCCGGGGCGAGCCTCGGCGCCCGACCGCCTGGCTCGGCTGTTCCCTCAGCTTCGCAGATGCGCGCAGGCTTGTCGATGGACGACCGCCCGCCGGTGGACGCCCTGGCGTACGACGCCGGGGCGCCGATGGTCCGGCGCCCCGGCGGGCTCGACATGGGGTGGGTGGCGCTGCGAGGCTGGCGCTCAGCCGCCGCGGGCGTTCACTCCCAGGGGTTGGGGCGGCGCTCGAGCACCTCTTCGTTGGTGCG
>SKMG01000106.1 GCA_007121175.1 Trueperaceae bacterium
GACGTGACGATCTGGGAGCGCTTCCTGGCCGAGCGCGCCGGCCGCAGGGTCGAGCTGCGCACGCCGCGGCGTGGCGACAAGGTGGCACTGATCGAGCTCGCGGCGCGCAACGCCCGCAGCGGCCTCGACGCCCACGTGGCGCTGCTGGAGCAGCGCGGCGACGCGCCAGGCGTCAAGGAGCTGCAGACTCTGCTCGACCTCCCGACGCCGCCGTGGCGCATCGAGGGCTTCGACATCTCCAACCTGATGGGAACGCACACGGTCGCCAGCCTGGTGGTGTTCCAAGGCGGCCGGCCGAAGCGCAGCGAGTACCGCCGGGTGCGCATCCGGGGCCTGGACCGGCCCGACGACTTCGCCTCGATGGAGCAGATCCTGAGGCGCCGCTTCGCTGGCTCCCTGGCCGACCGGTTGGAGCCGCCCGACCTGATCCTGATCGACGGCGGCAAGGGGCAGGTCAGCGCTGCTCGCAAGGCGCTCGCCGCGGTCGGGGTCGACGTGCCGTTGGTCGGCCTGGCCAAGCGTCGTGAGACGATCGTCACCCAAGCCGGCCGCGAACTGGTGGTGAGCGAGACCCATCCCGCGCTGCGGCTGCTGATCGCCGTGCGCGACGAGGCGCACCGGACGGCGGTCGGTTACAACCGGCTGCGCCGCGGCAAGGCCATGACGCGCTCACTCTTGGACGACGTGCCCGGCATCGGCCCGAAGCGCCGCGACGCACTGCTCGCGCACTTCGCCTCGGTCGATCAGCTGCGTAACGCCACCTTGGAGGAGCTCGGCGCCATCGCCGGCGTCGGGCCCTCCGCCGCGGCGGCGATCAAGGCCTACTTCGACGAAGCGGCGATCGCTGCCGAGGCGGAGCCCGGCGGCCACGCGGCGCTCGCGCCCGAGGTCGAGCAACGCTAGGCTGCCGGCGTGTAGCGCCTCGGGAGCCGCCCTCAGCGGGCCGCGCTGGGGCGCGCCCGCACGGACTCGGCGACGCGCAGCCCGCGCCGCTCCAGCCAGGCGTGTCGCGGCATGGTCATCAGCACGTCGACGCGGCCGCCGGCGACGGTGGCGCGGCGGACTTCGCTGAAGCCGACCTTGGCGAACGCAGCGTGCGCCCGCGGGTTGTCGGCGAAGGTGTGGAGCTGCACGACCTGCAGGTCGAGGTCATGAAACGCCTCGTCGAGCAGCGCCTCGATGGCCTCCGGTCCGTAGCCGCGGCTCCAGTGGCTGCGCTCGCCGATGATGATGCCGAGCGTCGCCCGGTCGTGCCGCACGTCGTAGAGCTCGATGGTCCCGATGTAGTCCTCGCGCTCGTCGAAGATACCGTAGGTCACGCGATCGCGTCGCCGCGCATCGGCCCGTAGCACGCGCCTGAGCAGCCATACCGGCATGCGGTTGGGCGGCGTGCCGTTCAAGAAGGCTATCTCGGGATCGCGGAAGTGCTCGGCCACCCGCCGCCAGGCTCGGTTGTCGAGCTCAGCGATCGGCCGCAGGCGGACGCGACCGCTCGTGAGGCTGCGCGGCATCGCGGACGCGGCCGTCATGCGCCCCAGTGTACGCTTTGCTGACGCACTGCTGGGAAGGACCGCGACTCATGGCCGATGATCCCACCACTCGCTTCACCAACCCCTACAGGCGCCTTCGTGACGCGATCGGCAAGGTCATCCTCGGCCAGACCGGCCTCGTCGACGACCTCTTGGTGGCTGCTTTCGCGCGCGGTCACGTGCTGGTCGAGGGCGCTCCCGGCCTCGGCAAGACGCGGCTGGTGCGCGCGTTCGCGGACGCGACCGACCTCAGCTTCGGGCGGGTCCAGTTCACGCCCGACCTGATGCCCGCCGACGTCACCGGCACCACGGTGTTCCGTGAGGAGGGCGGAGCGCGGCGCTTCGAGTTCCAGCCCGGCCCGGTCTTCCACAACGTGTTGCTCGCCGACGAGATCAACCGCGCCACGCCCAAGACGCAGTCCGCGCTGCTCGAGTCGATGCAGGAGCGGGCCGTGACCGTCTCCGGCGAACGGCACGAGCTGCCCGAGCCGTTCATGGTGCTCGCTACCCAGAACCCGATCGAGATGGAGGGCACCTACCCGTTGCCCGAGGCGCAGCTCGACCGCTTCCTGTTCAAGCTCAAGATCGACCGGCCCGACGGTCCCACCCTGCGGCGCGTGCTGGAGGCGACCACCGGCGAGGAGGGCGAGGTGCCGCGTGGTGTCGTGAGCCGCGACGAGGTGCTGATGCTGCAGCGGTTGCTGCGCGCGGTGCCGGTCGCCAGCGCCGCGCTCGACTACGTGGTGAGGGTCGTGGACGCGACCCACGAGCACCCGCTGGTGCGCCTGGGCGCCAGCCCGCGCGGTGCCCAGTCGATGGTGCTCGCCGCCAAGGGCTTCGCACTGGCTGCCGGCCGGCCGCACGTCGAGCTCGACGACCTGCGGCGCGCCGCGATGCCGGCCCTGCGGCACCGCCTGCTGCTGTCGTTCGAAGCCGAGGTCGAGGGGGCCGAGGCCGACCAGGTGATCGCCGAAGTGCTGGAGACGGTCGCCGGGGTCCGCCGGCGCTAGTGCGAGGGCACGCGTGCTGAGCGACGCCACTCGAAATCTGCTCGATCGCTACGCGTTGGCCTCGAACGCCCTCGCTCGCACCTCGGGCGAGCGCATGGCGCGCGAGGAGGGCCAGTCGGTCGAGTTCCACGACTACCGTCCGTACCAGGCCGGCGACGAGCTACGGGCGGTGGACTGGCGCGTCTACGCCCGCACCGGCCGTGTGATGACCCGCCTCTACCAGGCGGAGCGCACCATCGACGTGCACGTGCTGCTCGACACCAGCCGCAGCATGGCGGTGGGCGGCAAGCTGCCGTACGCCACCGGCGTGGCGCGCCTGCTCGCCTACGTCGCCCACCGCGACGCGAGAGTGCAGGTGCACGACATCACCGCTGGCCGCAGTGCGGCGGGCATGGGCCGCGGTGCGTTGGCCGCGGCCTGGGGGACGCTGGACGTGGCCGATACCGGCGCCGACGCCCCCGCCCCGGTGGCGGCCATCCGCGGCTTCGCGCTGGGGCTGCCGCGGGTACGCGGCGCCGGCCTGGTCCTGGTGGTCTCGGACCTGTTCGATCCGGCACCGCTGAGGCCAGCCCTGCTGGCGCTGCGGGCCCGCGGCCTCGACGCCGCCTTCCTGCACGTGCTGGCGGAGGACGACCTGGACCCGCTGCCGGGCCGCTTGGAACTCGTCGACGCCGAGAGCGGCGAGCGCATGCTGGCCGGCCCACCCGAGGTCGAGGCCTATCGCGAGGCCGTCCAGGGCTTCGTGCGGCGGGTGCGTGGCGCGATCCAGCAGGCCGGCTTCGCGTACGTGCTGATGCGGACCGACACCGCTCCGGCGGGAGCCGAGTCCGTCGCCTTCGAGCGCGCGGCCTTCACCGCACTGCGGCGGGCTCGGGTGCTCGTGCCGCGCTGAGCCGCGGAGCGCAACGCGGGCGCCTGGTGAGCGTGCCGCGCTGACCCGCGGGTCGACCCAGGAGCAAGGGCCACGTGAGCCACGCGCTCGCGGCTGGGTACGATGGCCGCGTGGAGGTCATCGGCTCGCGCCTCCCGGACGGCGACCTGGTGATCCGCGAGATCGGGCGCGGTGCCCGGGCACACGTCTACCTCGTCTCGGACGGCCGGCGCGTGCGCGCGCTCAAGCTGCTCCCCAACGGCGACGAGGCACGGGCGCGACACGAGCACGAGATCGCCGGCGACTTCGACCACCCGCACGTCAACCGCGTCGACGCCGTGGTCGAGGTCGCCGGTCGGCCGGGCGTCCTGATGCCGCTGGCCCCGGGCCGGCGCCTCCAGGTCCGCAGCCGCAGCGCTCGCGGCCGCGACGCCTACCTCGACGCCTTCGACGGCGTGCTGCAGGGCCTGTCGTACCTGCACGCCCGAGGCGTGATGCACCGCGACGTGAAGCCCGAGAACGTGCTGGTGAACGTGCTCGGCCGGGCGCGGCTGATCGACTTCGACCTCGCTGCCAGGGTGCGGGACGAGGTCCGGCCGGGTATGGTCGGCACCATCGCTTACCTGAGCCCCGAGCAGGCGCGGGGAGACCCGTCGCTGCCGGCCTCTGACGTCTACGCCGCCGGGGTGATGCTCTTCGGCGCCCTCACCGGTCAGGTACCGTTCAGCGGCACGGTCGCCGAGGTCATCACCCAGCACGGTGAGGTGAGCGCCGACCCGCCGTCGTCGTTCGACCCGGCGTTGGCACCCTTCGATCCGCTCCTCGAGCGCATGCTCGCGAAGTGCGCCGAGCAGCGCTGGGCTGACGGGTCGGCCGCGCTCGAGGCCTTCCGCAGCGCGAGAGGCGCGGTGACGCGAGGCAGCGGTGCGTCCCGCGATGCGGCGGGTAGAATGCCCGCGTGAACGAACGCCTGGCGGTCGTCGGCCTCGCCGCGCTCGCTGCTATCAGTCTCTGGTTGGCGCCTTGGGCCGCCCTCAATCGCGAGACCGGCGCGCGGAGTGCCGTGCTGCTGCTTCCCAATCGGATCATCGACTTCACGACGCGCACCCCACCTGTCGAGGTGCCGGGACAGGCGACGGTGCTCGTCCTGTCCGTGTTGGGGCTGGCGGCGGTCATCGGCGGCGGCGCGCTGCCACGCCGACCGCGACAGTTGGTGTGGCTCGGCGCCGGGGCGCTGCTGATCGGCACCACCGCCTGGGGCTTGGGTCACTTCGAGCGGGAGGTCGACGAGCAGCGCGTGATCGCCGTGCGCGAGGACATCCGGGCCGCCGTCGAGCGGCCCCGGCCGGCCTTCGACCTCGACGTGCTGCAGGCGCTGATCGGCGAGGCCGACGAGCTGTCGATCGAGGAGCTGGTGGCGAGGGCTCGCGAGGGCGGACTGATCATCAGGCGGCTGCCGTTCACGGGCGCGGCGCTCGGGCCTTCGGCGTTCCTGGTGATCATCGCGGGTCTGTTCGCGATGGTCTCGGGCGCGCGCGTGGCGCGCGCCGTCAACCGACCGCTCGACCGGGCGTTGGGCGGCGTGGCCGTCCCGGCGGTCTCGATCATGCTCGCCCTGGTGGCGGCGGCTGTGGTGATCCTCTTCATGCAGCCCACCCCGCGCGCGACGGGACTCGTGATCGACGAGCCGCTCGTCGCCCTAGCGGGCCGGCTCGACACGGTCTGGTTCGCGTACTACACGATGTTCGCGGAGTCGCTCAGCACCGTGCGGGGCTTCGCCGATGCGCTGTCGTTCACCACCCCGCTGATCTTCACCGGGCTGGCCGTCGGCCTCGGCTTCCGATCGGGCCTGTTCAACATCGGCGCCCCCGGCCAGATGGTCCTCGGTGCGATCTTCACGATGTTCGTCGGCCTCTACGTGCCAGGCCCACGCGCTCTGGTGCTGCCGCTGGCCGTGGCCGCGGCGGCGCTGGGAGGCGGGCTCTGGGGCGCGCTGCCGGGCTGGCTCAAGGCTCGCTTCGGCGCCAACGAGGTCATCAACACCATCCTGCTCAACTTCGTCGCCTACGCGCTGCTGCTGTTCATGCTGTCGTCGAGTCCCACCTTCGCCGCGGCCGCGGTGCGGGTGATCCAGTACTTCGCCGTCGTGCTCGCCGTGCTGGTGCTGGGGCTGATCATCCCGCCCGCGCGGCGCGCGATGGGACGGCGGCCCAGACTCACGCTCGCGCTCGCGGGGGTGGTGCTGCTCGTTGGCGCGGTCGTCGTCTCGCAGCCGCAGCCCGGCGATCGTCCGTACGTGCTCGAGCTCCCCTTCAAGGTCCCTGGCTCCGAGCCGAAATCGCACGAGCTCCAAGAGAGCGTGCGCCTGCCGCGACTGCCCGGGGTGTTCGGCATCGACCTGCGGCAGACGCCGGGCACGAACGTGGTACCGGTCGACGTGGCGCTGCCGGGGGCGCTGCTGCTGGGCGCTCTCGCGCTGGTGCTGGCGAACCGGCTGCAGCGGCCCTCGCGACTCGGCGGGCGGCTCGGCGCGGCCGCCGCGGCCGCC
>SKMG01000337.1 GCA_007121175.1 Trueperaceae bacterium
GCCACAGACGAGCCGGCGGCCACAGACGGGCCGGCCACGCACGACCCGGCAACCACATTCGACCCGGCGGACGCCGAGCGGCAGCAGGAGGACCACGAGTCGGCAGGCGCGCGCAGGCCGCCAGCGACGTCGCGGCCGGCGAAAGCGGGGGGACCGCCGCGAGCCGCGCCGATCGGTGGCAGCGCGGCCACAGGCCAGGGGAGCGAGCGACGCCGCGAGCCGGTCCCTCCCTGGCTGCGACGGCACGACCCAGGGCCCGCACCGGCCGAGAGGTCCGCACCTGGAGCGGGAGAGGCGCGCTCGCTGCGCACCAGCGGCGGGTTCAGCAAGCAGCCGCCGCCCGACGTCAGCTACCGCTCCGGCGCCCCGTCCGAACAGACCGCCCGCTCCGGCGGCGGCGCAGTCGAGCGCCGACAGGTGCAGCGGCAGCGGCGGCGCACCTGGCTGCTCGCAGCCCTGCTCCTCATGGCGCTGCTGCTCGCGATCTTGACGTCGATCGCGCGTCGGCCGGTGCCGCCGCCCGCCGAGGTGGGCGGTCCGGTGACGTCGATCGTCGTCGACGTGCGTCTCGAACCCGATACCCTGCCGCCGGTCTCGCTGGTGGTCGTGGCGAGCCCGCCGGGTTCGCGCTTGGCGGCGGGCAGCGTGCACGGCACCGTGCCGCGGAAGGTCACCTTCGACGCCGAAGGGACCTGGCAGGTGCAGGGGCGGTTCCAGGAACGCCTCTCCGAGGTGGCCACGTTCATCTTGCCCGCCGAGCGCGACGTGGTCCTGCGCTTCCCCCCGAGCCCCTAGCAGCGAGGACTCCATCATGCCCAGCGTCGTCGTCGTGGACTACGGATCTCAGTACACCCGCCTGATCACGCGGCGCCTGCGCGAGTTACACGTCTACTCGGTGATCGAGACGCCCGCGGTGACGCCGGAGCGGTTGCGGGCGCTCGAGGCGCGCGCGGTGGTGCTCTCAGGTGGCCCGGGGAGCGTGTACGCCGCGGGAGCGCCGGGGCTGCCCGTGGGCCTGCTCGAGTTCGGCGTGCCGGTCCTGGCGATCTGCTACGGCATGCAGTTGCTCGCCCGCGAGCTCGGAGGATCGGTCGCGCCGTCGTCGGTGCGCGAGTACGGCAAGGCGGTCCTGACGAGGCAGGAGGGGACGCTGCTCGGCGGCATCGAGGGCGAGTTCGTCGCCTGGATGAGCCACGGAGACAGCGTGGCAGAGGTCCCGCCCGGGTTCAGGGTCACCGCCTCGACGGCCGACACGCCGGTGGCAGCGATGGAAGACCCCGCGCGACGGCTGTTCGGACTCCAGTTCCATCCCGAGGTGCGCCATACGCCCAAGGGGCTCGCGCTGCTCGACCGTTTCGTGGCCGAGGCCGGCGTGCCGCGCGACTGGACCAGCGAGCAGATCATCGAGCAGGCCGTCGACGAGATCCGTGCGCGCGTCGGTGACGAGCGGGTGCTGCTCGGCATCTCGGGCGGCGTCGACTCTTCGACGCTCGGCCTGCTACTGCACCGCGCCATCGGCCAACGGCTGGTGGCCGTGTTCGTCGATAACGGCCTGCTGCGGCTCGGCGAGGTCGACGACGTCGAGCGGGCGTTGCGCGGGCTCGGCCTGGACCTGGTCGTGGTCGACGCCTCCGAACGGTTCTCGAGCGCGCTGGCCGGCGTCACCGACCCAGAACGCAAGCGCAAGGCGATCGGCGGCGCCTTCATCGAGGTCTTCGCGGCCGAGGCGCGCCGCGTCCAGGACGAACGCGGCGACATCCGTTTCCTCGCCCAGGGGACGCTCTACCCCGACGTCATCGAATCGGCGGGAGCCGACGGCGCCGCGACCATCAAGTCGCACCACAACGTGGGCGGCCTGCCCGACGACCTCGCCTTCGAGCTCATCGAGCCCTTCCGCAACCTCTTCAAGGACGAGGTCCGTGACATCGCCGACGCGCTCGGCATGCCCAAGCACCTGCGCGACCGCCACCCGTTCCCGGGGCCAGGACTGGCGATTCGCTGCCTCGGTGAGGTCACGGCCGAGCGCCTGCGCGTGCTCCGACAGGTGGACGACGTGTTCGTGTCGTCGCTACGCGAGTTCGGGCTCTACGAGGAGACCTGGCAGGCGCTCGCGGTGCTCACGCCGCTCCGCAGCGTCGGCGTGATGGGCGACGGCCGCACCTACGCCCATACCGTCGCCCTGCGCGCGGTGAACTCGGTCGATGGCATGACCGCCGACTGGGCTCGCCTCCCGCACGACTTCCTGGCCACCGTCTCGAACCGCATCGTCAATAGCGTTCCAGAAGTGAACCGCGTCGTCTACGACATCACCAGCAAGCCGCCCGGTACGATCGAGTGGGAGTAGACGGCTCACATCGCGTGTCGCGGCCCTTGCCCGCCTGGAGGTGCGCGTGATGCGCCGCAGCTGGTTGGTCAAGTCCGAGCCCGGCACGTTCTCGTTCGACGACCTCATGGCCTCGCCGGAGCGCCAGACGCCATGGGACGGCGTGCGCAACTACCAAGCGCGGAACTTCATGCGCGACGACATGCGCGTAGGCGACGCGGTGCTGTTCTACCACTCCGGCACGAACCCGCCCGGGGTGGTCGGGCTGGCCGAGGTCGCTTCAGAGCCCTACCCCGACCCCACCCAGTTCGACCCGGCCTCTCGCTACTTCGACGCTGAGAGCACGCGCAAGGAGCCGCGCTGGCACCTCGTCGAGGTGCGCGGCTGCCGCCCGCTGGCGCGCGTGATCTCGCTCGCGGAGATCAAGCGTCACCCGGAGCTGCGCACCATGGAGGTCGCACGCCGCGGGAGCCGCCTGAGCGTCATGCCGGTCGAGCCGCGACACGTCGAGCTGATCCTGGCATTGGCCGACGAGGAGCCGTCGGACTGAGCGACCGGGGCGGCCGCCCGAGCGTGCTCGTTCGCGCGTCGAGACCGGAGCCGCCCCTGCTAGACTCGGGTCATGAACGAGCGCAGCGAGCGCATCTTGGAGCTGGTGGCCGCGGCGTACATCCGCACCGCCAAGCCGGTGCCGTCCGCTCGCATCGCCGAGCAGCTCTCGCTCTCGTCGGCGACCGTGCGCAACGAGTTCTGCCTGCTGGCAGACGAGGGCTTCCTGCACCAGACGCACGTGTCGTCAGGGCGCATACCGACCGTGCGAGGCTTCCGTCGCTACGCCGAAGGCTTCTTGCCGCCACGGCCTCTCCCGCGTGGCGCGCGCCAGCGGCTCGCCCAACGGCTCTCGGTCCAGGCGGGCGAGGGCCTCCTCGAGAACCTCGCCACCGTCGCAGCCGAGCTCTCGGGGTACGCGGTGGTGGTGACGCTGCCGGCCGACGATCACCTGCACGCCGTCGAGATCCACCTGTCGCTCGTGACGAGTCGCACGCTGTTGGCCGTGGTGGTCCTCGAGAACGGCCTGGTGCGGGAGCTGCGCGTGCCGCTCGACCCGGCGCCCGGCGAGGACGTACTGGACGACGCCGAGCGGAATCTGCGCCAGCTGACGCTGCCGCTGCGAGAGGTCCCCGGCGTCCTGCGGCGGCTCGCGCGCGACACCGATCCGGAGTTGGCCCGCACGCTGAGGGCGATCGCCGCGGCGTGGCCGAGCGTCACCCCGCGGCGCAGCGCCCAGGCGGGACTGCGTCACCTCCTCGACGAGCCCGAGGCGCGTGACCCCGACTTCATCCGGTTGGTGGTCGAGCACATCGAGGCGCCCGGCGACCACGTCGAGACCCAGCACCAGGCGGCCTCGAGCCCGAGCGGCGAGGACGAGGGCGGTGGGGCCCGCGCCGATCCGGGACCGAGCCGTACCCTGAGGAGCGTGACGATCGAGCGTGTCGGCGACGACGAACTGGTGAGGCTGGCGCTCGACGAGGCCGTGGCCCGCGTCCACAGCGCCGTCCGGCTCGGACCCAGCCTGGGCACCCTGACGCTGCTGGGGCCCGCCCGGATGCGGTACTGGGCGGCGGTCCAGGTCGCCGGCGGGATCGCGTCAGCATTGCGCGAGCTACCCGGCGACGCTTGAGCGAGCCGGCGTCGGGATTCTTACTCCGAACGTCGTCCCGCGCGGCCTATCCTCGTTGTCGAGGAGGTGCGCCGCCGAGGGTTCGGCCTCGGGGCGTTGGTACGATGAGCCTAGGTGGCAGCGTCGACGCTCGGCACGGCAGCAGTTCGTGAAGACTTCTGGAGCGACGCCTGCCTTGCAGAGCGCCAGGCGCCTGCTTGGCAGCTGGCTGCCTGGGCGAGCTGCGGCACGTGTGCTCGAGAGAGCCATCAGCGCCGAGGGGCTGCGTCCCAGCGAGATCGACCACGAGCGCATGGCGTCGCTGCTGACCGGCCGCATCTACCGCGAGCTGCGCGATACCGTGCCCAAGGCGACGCTGCAGCGAGAGCTCGAACGCCTCGCGCGCTCGCTGCGGCAACATGAAGCGCGGCCGCCGTCCGACGCTGCGCCCGAGGACGCGCCGAGCGAGACTCAGACGAACGACGACCAGAAGTCAGGTGACGGGACGGGTGCTGAGGCCCCAGCTGACTGGTCTGCCGCGGACGTCCCCGACGGCGCCGCAGCCGACGGCGCCGCAGCCGACGGCGCTGAGGCGACGAGCGATCCTGCGGCAGCCGACGACCGCATCGGCCCCGCGGACGTCCGCACCCCGGCAGCCGACGTGCCGTACGCGGCACCCGTGGCCGCAGCGACGGGTCGCCTCCCCGACGACCACGAGGTGGTGTTGATGGCGCTCGCGATCCTCGACGGTGTCGACGGCGTCGCGGTATTCGACGCCGTGGGGCACACCGTCAGCACCCGCGGCGAGGTCTCGGACGCGGGCTCGCTCGGGCGGGTCATCGCCGCGGCCGGCAACCTACTCGAGCGGCACGGGGTGCTGCGTTCGGTCAACGTCAAGACCTCGGGCGGCGCGCTGGTCGCCGTGCCGGTACCTCCGCATTGGGTCGCCGTCAGCGGCGCGCCCGACTTGAACCTCGGTGCGGTCTATGCAGCGCTCTCGGCGCTGGAGGAGGAACGATGAACAGGAGCATGCTTCCGTTCGTACGCTGGCTGCTGCTCGCGGCGCTGCTGAGCGGCGTCGTCTTCGCGCAGTCGGACGACGCCTACCTCGAGCGCTACGGCCTCGCGATCGACAACCTCCAACGATCGGTCGCGGCCCTGCCCAGCGATGCCGGTCTGGCGCGAGAGGAGCTCGACCGTGCGTTCAGCGCGCTGCTCACGCTCTCGCGTGAAGCGGCCGCCGGCCCGCTGGCGGGCGCCCTCGAGCGCGTCGTCGAGCGCGCCCGGACGGCGATCGGCAACGCCAGCCAAGACGACCTGGCGGTGCAGGCCGCGGTGCTGGAGGGGGGCTTCCAGCGATTGGTCTACGACGCGGCCCTGCGCGACGCGATCGACGGCCAACTCGACCTCGCTCGCGGCCGGCTCGGCCGCGTGGCCGCCGACCTCGGCATGCCCGAAGCCGACCGCGAGGCCCTAGCCGCTCCCGTGGAGCACGCTGCTGAGCTCCGCTACCGCTTCGAGGCGGGTGTTGCCGAGGTGATCGACGCGCGCCTCGAGACCGCCCAGGAGTTCGTTCGGAGCGACCTCGGCAGTGCCTACCGAGCCCTGGCCAGCGGCTATGGCGCCTTCCTGCTGCTGCAGGACTCGCCGCGCGCCCCTGGCACGCTCAACGAACGCTTCGTCGAGACCGCGCAGGCGCTCGTCGACGGGCGTGCCGAGGAGGCGAGCGCCGAGCTGAGCCTCTTGCGCGAGCAGATCGGCGAGGTCGGCGAGGCCGCCCGCGCCCGCCACGCCGGGCCGGCCGCGGAGGTCGTCGAAGCAGCCGTCACGCCTGGTGAGCTCCCGGCCGTGCCGGTCGAGGCCGAGGCGCCGGGCGTGCCCGCCGACCAACCAGCCGTCGACACCCCGACCGTGGCAGAGATGCCGGCCGTGGCCGAGGCAGAGCCGACCGCCGCGGAGATGGCGGCCGAGGC
>SKMG01000118.1 GCA_007121175.1 Trueperaceae bacterium
CGGTCATCGGAGGGTTCTCGGTCGTCGAGGTACCGTCGCACCAGGACGCCCTCGAGTGGGCCGCCAAGATCGCCGCCGCCTGTCGCTGTGCCCAAGAGGTGCGGGTCATCATGGACGACCCGGACGTCTGATCGATCAGTGCGTCGTAGCGGTGAGGCCAGCACGGCTGCGCCTCGAGCGGCTCCCATGCCACCGACGAACAACGTGTGCGCATGCCGTCGCGGCGCGGTCACGTCTCCGGTCACGGGCCGGTCGCAAGCTCGCCCGCACGCTCGTAACGCACGACGATGACGCCCTTCGACGTGACCGTGCTGTGCGTCACCTCGAACGCCGCCGGGATCGCGCCGTCGGCGAACAGGCGTTTCCCGGCGCCCAACGTCACCGGATGGATCTTCAGCCACAAGGCGTCCACCAGGTCGTGCGCCAGGAGCGTCTGCACCAGCTCCGAGCTGCCGTACACGTGCAGGTCGGGCCCCGGCTCCAGCTTGAGCCCGGCGACGCGCTCCGCGACGGCGCCGCCGAAGAACACGGACGGCTGCCACGTGTGCGACGTCACCGTCCTCGAGGCGACGTACTTGGTCGCGGCGTTGACGCCCGGCCACACGTCGGCGCGGTGCGGCCAGTAGTCGGCCCAGATGTCGAAGGTGACACGCCCCAGCAACAGGTCGAACTGCATGGCCATCTCCTGCCGAGTTACCGCAGACAGCTCGGCATCCGAGTACGGCCAGATCCACCCCCCATGCCCGAAGCCGCGACTCGGGTCTTCGTCCCGTGCACCGGGCGACTGGACGACGCCATCGAGGGACACGAACTCGATGACGATCACGCGTCGCAGGCTCGTGATCGCCTCACCTCCATCACCCGTGCCAGCGCCGCATGTGCTCAGCGTGCGTCTCGAGGTATGCACCATCGCGGTAGTGCGTGTCGTAGAACTCTGTGTCGAGGTGCACCGCCTGCACGTACCCGGGCAGGACGATGGTGGTGAAGGCTCCAGGGAACTTGCCATAGGTGTCGTGCACGTACTGCGCCACCTCGCCGAGGCAGTCGCTGAAGGCGTCGTCGTAGCGCTCGACGCTCGCGCGCACCGCGGCCGTGTCCCTCCAGGGCCCGGGGGCGGAGGGATCGTACGCGCCGCCCGGCCCGAACTTGCGCTCCACGAAGGCGGCCACGGCCGCGCGCATGTCGGGGTGGTAGGGCGGGCACAATCCCTCGAAGTGGCCATCGAGGCCGACGGGGTTCGGGACCGTCCAGCGCTCGTCGCGCTGGAAGCGGAAGCCGAACCCGCGGATGCCGTCTTCTTTGAGCGCGCCCAGGATGCTCCAGCGGTTGAGCCCGGAGAAGTACAGCCCGCCGAGACCCATCGCCTGCATGGTCAGCACCACGTTGTGCGCCATGAAGGCCGCCTCGGAGCAGTTCCCCTCGTACGACATCTGCTGCAGCACGGAGAGCGGCACGCGCTTGTCACGCTGCAGCAGACCGCTGCGGATGAACGGCCCCAAGTCGCCCGCTGGCCGGCCGGCGGCGTCGTCGATGATGACGTTGCCGTTGCCGATCGCCATGGCCATCAGGGCCAGGGTCGACTCGCTCGCGTCAGCGATCGGCATGAACATCGTCGAGCCTGGCGCGTTCGCCATCCACAGGTTGGGCTCGAGCATGTGCGGCGGGGCAGCGGGCAGGTCGAGACGCTCGCCTGAGAGCCTCACCGTGTGCTCGCGGACCACGTTGAGCACGCGCTCGCCGTCGTCCTCGATCCCCTCGAAAGCGCGCATCCGCTCGGGCGTCACGTCGCGCGTGTTGGTCAAGTAGCAACCGTCGTCGTCCGTCACCAGCATCGCCGGCGTCCCGAAGCCGCCGGCGGTGGGCGCGGTGCGGCCCGTGAAGCGCACCGAGTAGTGCGCGTGCTGCTCCGGGCGGTCGGGGCCGTAAGGCACGCCGAAGCTCCAGCCGCTCACCCCCGTGCCGACCGCCAGGAGCAGGCTGCGCTCGAGCTCCGTGAGCGGCACCGGGTCGTGCCGCGACCTGAAGGCGAGTGGTCCTGACGGCATCTGCATGCCCAGCCCGAAGCGCCGGGCGCGGCGGCCGAAGATGGCGTTCATGAGCGGGTACTCGAGCAGGTGCTGCAGCGCTTGCGACATGATCCGACCTCCGATCTCCAGGCGCTCCACCCTCGGGGCGCCGATCGCGTGCTACGCCTGACCCTGGCAAACCTTCGTGGCGGCATCAACTCCCAGATCTGTAGCGCTCGTGTCATGGGGACCGGGAGCCGGCGTGCATGATCGGCAGATGCCAGGGTACGGCCAGTACTGCCCGCTGGCCCTCGCATCGGAGATTCTCGCCGAGCGCTGGACGTTGCTGGTGCTACGCGAACTGATGCTCGGCGCCCACCACTTCAACGACATCCACCGCGGCATCCCGCGCATGTCGCCTTCGCTGCTGACGCGCCGGCTCCGGACACTGGAGCGGACCGAGATCATCGAGCGGAAGCGGGTGGGGCGCCGCATCGAGTACCGCCCGACCGAAGCCGGCCGAGCCTTGATGCCGGTCATCGAATCCCTGGCGGTATGGGGCAAGACGTGGCTGCCCGCAACGCTGAGCCAGGACCGCAGCGACCCCGACCTCATCCTGTGGGACATGCACCGGCGCATGAACACCGAACTGCTACCCGATGGCCGGACGGTCATCCGCTTCGTGCTCGTCGATCAGCCGGCGGAGCGGCGCAGTCGCTGGCTGGTGTGCGAGCGCACGGGCGTCGATGTGTGCCTCAGCGATCCGGGGCACGACGTCGACCTCGACGTCGAAAGCGATAGCCGCACCCTGATATGGGTCTGGTACGGCGACCTGCCACTCTCGCGCGCTCTCGATGACGGCCGCATCGAACTGTACGGCCCGCGGGCGCTCTGCGCGGCCTTCCCGTCGTGGCTCCAGCTGAACGTGCTGGCGGAGGTGCCGCGGAGGATGGCGACGCAAGTGCACGAGTGACACGGCGTCTCACCCACGTGGCGTCTCACCCACACGCTCACAGTCGCGCGCGGCGTCCGGGCTGCGTTCCCACACCCGAGCGCCGCAAGCGTGAGCGAGCCCGCCTCGCGACCGGCTCGACACGACGACGTTGCCGCTCAGTGCCCGTGACCAACGGCGCCTCGCGCCGCGGGCGACGCTTGCTAGAACCGCATGGCGCACCACAGGATCCACGGCTCGAACAGCATGCACACTGCGCCCCACTGACGACCATCGGGCATCACCACCCAGTCCGCGGCGCGATACTCCCAATCCTCATCACCCACGGCCCAGTAGACGCCGCCGACACCGGTGGCGGCGGGCGCAGTGAACGCGATGGGGTCTTCATCGCGATACGTGGCGGTGCCCGTGACGACGTCGTCCTCCATGACGAGATCGACGCTCGCATCGAAGTAGGCGGTCTCGACGGTTTGGAGCGAGGCCGCTCCCTGCTCGTCGAGTTCCCCCATCAAGAGCGCAGGCTCCTGCCGGTCGTACAGGTGGACGACGATCCCACGCCGCCCGTCCACATCGGGCGGACCGCCGATCTCGGATCGGAAGGCGATTCCGATGACGCGGCCTTCTTCGATCTCGCCCACGAACGAGTTCTCGGCGCGTTGCGCGTGCAGCGTGCCGTCAGGCGTCTCTGCTGCCAGCGTGGCGAGGTCGAGTTCCGGGAGCTCGACCTGGCCCGGCGCCAGCTGCTGCGCGCACGCCAAGAGCAGGCCAGCGAGGGCGAGGAGCGCGCCGAGACGCATCGTGAAGCGTAGTGTCCGGTGCATGTCGTACCTCCTGCAGTCGTTCGTGGCAACTCGTGCCGTGAGAACGTGTCGTTACGGTGCGAAATAGTGATGGCAGCACGAGCGGAAGTTCATGCATGTCGGCCAAACGACGTTGACCAGGTGGCCGCCGCCGCACCCGCTCGCCGCCCGCGCTGTACAATGCCATCGCAACCAAACACCGGACCTCGCCGGTCCGCACCGGCGGGCCCAGGATTGGTCGGGCGGCGCCCAGAGGGGGCGGCGCTATCGCTGGCCGGTTGGAAGAGGCGCGCATGGCGTGCTGGTCGCTCCGCATGCTCGGACCGTTCCACGCCGAAGGCAGCGGCGGGCCGCTCCACGGCTTCCGCTCGGACAAGGTCCGGGCGCTCCTCTGCTACCTCGCGATGAATGTCGGCCGGCCTTGCACGCGCTCGACGCTGGCCGATCTGCTGTGGCCGGACTACCCGGAGCAGACCGCGCGCAGCAACCTGCGCAACGCGCTGTCGAATCTGCGGCACGTGCTCGACGACCAGCGCGCGGATCCGCCGTTCCTCGAACTCACGGACGGAACAGTCATGCCGAATGCGCTGGCGGAGCGCTGGGTCGACGTCGACGCGTTCCACGACCTGCTGCCTGCGGTGTTCGACGGGGCCGAGGGCGCGCTCGAGCCGGCCGTCGGGGCCCGGCTCGAACAGGCCCTCGCGCTGTACCGCGGCGAGTTCCTGGAGGGCTTCACCGTCGAGAGCGCGCCGTTCGAAACATGGCTCGCGGACACGCGCGAGCAGCTGCGCCGGGAAGTGCGCGGTGTGGCGCGGGCGCTGGCGCACGCGCAGCTCGACGACGTCGCGGCCGCAGCGTCGGCCGCGCGCCGCTGGCTCGCGCTCGACCCATGGGACGAGGCGGCCCACCGACTGCTCATGCGGCTCCTGATGCGGCAGGGGCAGCGGGCCGAGGCGCTGGCGCAGTTCGAGCTGTGTCGGCAACAGCTTGCAGAGGAGCTCGGCGTCGTGCCCGAGTCCGAGACCTTGCGCCTCTTCGAAGAGTTGCTCGCCGGCGACCGAGCACCCGAAGCGGCGGATATTGCGGCCGCCTGGCCGGGCCTCGCGCCGCCGGAACGCGAGCGTGAGCCGGCCCCGACCTTCGTGGCGCGCGAGCGCGAGCTCGCGGCCTTGGCCGAGGCCGCGGAGCGTGCGCTCGCCTCGCGCGGCGGCGTGTTCTTCGTCACGGGCGAGCCCGGGAGCGGCAAGACCGCGTTGCTGGCGGAGGCTACGCGTCGGGCAGAGGCGGCGCGACCAGAGTTGCTGGTGACCTGGGGCCAGTGCAGCGCCTTCAGCGGTCGAGGCGATCCGCTCGAGCCCTTCGCGCAGGCGCTGCGCCTGCTCTCGGGAGAGGCCGAAGGACCTCCGGCCATGCGCAGGAGCGGCGCCGAGCCGGCGCGCCGCTTGTGGCAGTGCTTCCCTCACACCCTGAGCAGCCTGCTCGATGAGGGACCCGACCTCGTGGGCCGCCTCGTGTCAGGCTCGACACTATTGGCGCACGCCCGCCAGCACCGCGGCGTCAGGCTCGATCAGCTGCAACGACTGCAGCGGCTGGTGGCGCAGTATGCTGCGCAGCCTACGCCACCCTCGCGCACGACGCAGACTGGGCTATTCGAGCAGTTCACCAGGTTCTTCCGGCGCCTATCGGAGCATCGGCCACTCGTCCTGGTGCTGGACGATCTCCAATGGATCGATCCCGGCTCGGCGGCCCTGCTCTTCCACCTGGCTCGAGGGCTCGCCGGCAGCTCCGTGCTGCTTGCCTGCAGCTATCGTGCCGAGGAGGCGGAGCTGCGGCAGGAGACCGGACCACGCCAGCTCATGGTGGTCAGAGATGAGCTCTTGAGCATCCACGGTGACGTGTCGCTCGACCTCACGAACGCCTCGAGCCCGCACTTCGTCGACGCCCTGCTGGACAGCGAGCCCAACGCTCTCCAGCGCGACTTCCGCGACCGACTCTACCAGCGGACCGCGGGCAATCCGCTCTTCACCATCGAGCTGCTGCGCGGCATGCAGTGGCGCGGCGAGCTGATGCGCGACCAACAGGGGCGCTGGGTGGAGGGGCCGGGTTTGAGTTGGGACGCGCTGCCGGCGCGCGTCGAGGCGGTCATCGATCGGCGCA
>SKMG01000120.1 GCA_007121175.1 Trueperaceae bacterium
CGCTCGAGGCGCTCACGCCCGCCTCTTGGCCTCGAGCGTCATCCCCGGTACCTTGACGGTGAGCCGCTCGCTCCGCCCGGACGCGCGGTCGAACTCGAAGCGCGCCCGCTTGTGCCGGAGCCGGACCAGCTCTGGAGTGAGCGAGATCGGCTCGAGCTCCTCGGGGGTGCCACCGGACTGCGTGACGAAGACCGTGTCAGCACGGGCACTCACCGTGAACGAGAGGCCCTCGATAGCGCTATCGAAGGTGCCCAGCAGCTCTTCGACGATCTCGGCACCGAGCGTGATCCGCTTGCGGCGGAAGCTGACGTCGTCGATCTCCGGCTCGATCGGCACGGCCACCGCATCGACGTCACCCTGGTCGTCGATCAGGAAGCGCACGCGTATCAGCTGGTCGAAGAAGCTCACCAGATCCCACTCGAAGACGTCGTAGTGCACGTGCCGCAAGGCGGTCCAGTCCAGGCTGTCGACCAACCGCGCCTGCAGCGCTTCGCCGTCGGGCCGCACCTCGAGGTCGGGATAGCCGTCGGCGTGGTAGCGGCCGGCGTAGTCGCCCAGCGGGTGGCTCGGAGGCGCGTCGGCCCGGCGCTCCGTCGCCGCCGTGGTCTTACCGCTCGCCACCCCGCGAAACATCTCGTCATAGAGGCCGTGCATGCGCGCGCTCCAATCGCGCGCCTCGAGGCCGAGGGCGCGATCGAGCGCCTCGTACATGAGCGCATCACGAAGCGGCATCATCGCTCCGTTGGTGAGCACCACCACGCCGGTACGCTCGCGCGGCACGAAGCCCACCATCAAACTGTGGCCCTCGACGTTGCCGCCGTGCTGCACCAGCGTGTAGCCGCGATAGGGTTCGACGCTCCAGCCCAGCGCATAGGTGAAGACGGTGTTGCCCATGAGCTCGCCCCACGGACCGCCGCCGGGGATCACCGTCACCGGCAGATGCAGTTGGGCGCAGGTCTCTTGCGACACGAGCCGGACGTCGCCCCAGCGGCCGCCATTGGCCTGGACGGTGAGCCAGCGGATCTGGTCGTCGAGGCTCGAGAACAGCGCTCCTGCGGCGCCGGGCGACACCTCGGTATGCTCCCCGAACGGCATCGCGATCAGCCCCTTGGCCCGGCCCTCGTCGTCGCGGTCGACGCGGTACCCGAGGGCATTGACCTGCCCCTCGTGCGGCGGTTCGGGCACGAAGTTCGAGGCGGTCATCCCGAGCGGTTCGAAGATCCGCTCGCGAACGAAGTCCTCCCAACGCCGTTCGGCGACCCGCTCGACGACGTAGGCGGCGGCGTAGTACATCAGGTTGTTGTACTGGAAGCGCTCGCGGAAACTCGTGGAGAAGCGGAGGTGCCGCAGCCGCTCGACGAACTCGGCGCGCGGTAGGTCGAGTCGCCACGCTGCGAGGTCGTGACGGGGCATGCCGCTGCGATGGCTGAGCATGTCGCGCAGCGTCAGGTGCTCACTCGCGTAGGCGTCGTGCAGGACCAGCTCGGGCACGTACGTGCGCACCGGCGTGTCCCACGCCAGCTTGCCCTCGTCGACCAGCAGCGCCACGCTCATGGCGGTGAACGACTTCGTCACCGAGGCCATCGCAAAGCGCGTCTGTGGCGTGAGCGGCAACGCCCGTTCGACGTCACGCATGCCGTGCACGGCGCGGTGGACAACGTCGTCGCCATGGACGACGGCGATGGCGACGCCGGGGCAGTGCCAACCGGGCATGGCGTCCTGGATGTAGTCGTCGAAGTCGCGCCAGTCGGTCATGATGCCCTCCTCGCTGGCCCGGCGCAGCCTAACCGGCGACGTCCTCGTGCCATGGCCACACCACGCACGATGGTACGTCGTCGAACAGCACCACGTCGGCGGCGTCGCGCCGGCCCTTCACGACCAGCGTCACGGCCTCCGCGTGCAACGCCTCGCGAGCCGCGCGCAGCGTCGCCCCGCTGACGCTGACATCGTCCACGATCAGCACCCGCTGACCACGTACATCGGGGACCACCTCGTCCACGACGGGCGACTCCGTGAGCGGCGCGTTGGCGTCGTCGCGGAAGCGGAGGCGCAGCACCCTCAGCGGCACGCCGAGTTCGAACGCGGCCAGCGCGCCCGGCACGATGCCGCCACGCGCCAGCGCCACGACGGCGTCGATGCGCCCGAGATCCGCCCGGGACAGCCGCTCGCGCAGTCGCTGTGCAACGCGCCCGAAGGGCATCGGTACGCGTGTGTCGATCGGCTCGGGCGAGGTCGGGCGCGACTCGTTCACGCGGTCATCTCCTTCGCTGCTGACGGATCCGCGGGGCGGCGGGCGCGGGCGCAAGCGGGCAGGCTCCGCCCGGTGGGGAGTCCATCAAAACACGCCGGCCGGGAGGCGCGCGGCAGCAGCAGCCGGGCGAAGCACGTTTCTACCGCCGCGAGGCGCTGCCCTACCGTCGCTCGAGCGTCCGCTGTCATAAGGTAGCGAGCATGGCCACCGTGTCCAGCGCACCGATGCCAGCTGCCAGCCACGCCACACTCCCGCCAGCGGCCCGGGTGGTGGTGACGGGCCTGGGCGCGGTCACTCCTGTCGGCCTCACGGTGCCCGCATTCTGGGATGCGCTGGTGCGAGGCGTGAGCGGGGCGGCCCCGATCGCCTCCTTCGACGCCTCGGGCTGGAGCACGACCTTCGCCTGCGAGGTCAAGGGCTTCGATCCGCTGCTCAGGCTCGACCGCAAGGAGGTGAAGCGGATCGACCGCTTCGCGCAGTACGCGCTGCACGCAGCGATCGAGGCGGTCGAGGACGCCGGGATCGACTTCGCCACCTACCCAGCCGCGGTCCGCGAGCGCGTGGGCGTGGTGTTCGGCAGCGGGTTCGGCGGCATCCTCACGGTGCAGCAGCAGGCTGAGAACCTGGAGCAGGGCGGGCCCCGACGGATCTCGCCGTTCTTCGTGCCGATGATGATCCCGGACATGGCCGCCGGCTTGATCGCCATGCGCTACGGCCTGCACGGGCCCAACCACGCGGTCGTCTCGGCCTGCGCCACCGGCAACCACAACATCGGCGACGCCATGCACACGATCCGGCGCGGCGAGGCCGACGTCGTCATCTGCGGCGGCAGCGAGGCGCCGATGTGCGAGCTGGGCGTCGGCGCGTTCGCCGCCTCGCGCGCCCTCTCGACGCGCAACGACTCGCCCGAAACGGCCAGCCGGCCGTTCGACGCGACGCGCGACGGTTTCGTGATGGGCGAGGGAGCCTCTGCGCTGGTGCTGGAATCGCTCGAGCACGCGCTCGCACGCGACGCGCGCATCTACGCCGAGGTCGCCGGCGTTGGCGCGTCCGCAGACGCGCACCACATGACCGCCCCGCACCCGGAGGGCCTAGGCGCACGACTGGCGATGCAACGGGCCCTGACCGCGGCCGGGCTCGCACTCGACGAGGTCGACACCGTCAACATGCACGGGACCTCGACCGGGCTCGGCGACGCGGCGGAGAGCGAGGCGATCCGGGCGCTCTTCGGCCCGCACACCGAAAGGCTCACGCCGACCTCGACGAAGAGCATGACCGGGCACATGCTCGGCGCCGCCGGCGCTGCCGAGGCGATCGCGTCGATCCTGTCGATCGTCCACGACGTGGTGCCGCCCACGATCAACTTCTCCGTGCCCGATCCGGCCTGCGATCTGCCGTACGCGTTCAACACGGCCGTCGAACGGCCTGTTCGAGTGGCGATGTCCAATGCGTTCGGCTTCGGCGGCCACAATACCTCCGCGGTGTTCGTGGCCTTCGACGAGCGCCCGGCGGCTTGACGCTAGCTTGACGTCGGCTTCATGCCGCGCCGATGCGCTCTGGCTACCATGCCGCATGCCCAAGACCAGCGCTTCTCGCCCCCTCATGCCCTGGCTCCTCACCGCAACGCTCGCGATCGGCGCGATCGCCTACGCGCAGGTGCCCGAACCGTCAACGTCGGCCTTGGAAGGCATCGACGCCTACGCCGCGATGGAGCTCGCCAACGCCTGGAAGGGCTCTGAGGTGATGTCGTTCGTGACGCCCCTGGCGGTGCACTTCGTGTTCCCGGACGGCCAGGAGGTCGAGATCGCCCTGCCCGACGACGTCATGGTGGTCTCGGTGGCGCCGTTCCTGAACTACACGCACCCGTGCCTGACGCACTACATGTCGGGCTGTCAGGGCGAACTGGTCAACGAGCCGTTCGAGGTGCGGGCCGTGCTCGGCGACGGGACCGTGGTCATCGACGAGGTGGTGCCGAGCATGGCCAACGGCTTCATCGACCTGTGGCTCCCGCGCGGCGAGGCGATCGAGTTGACCTTCGAGCTCGACGGCTATCGGACGGTAGGCGTCGTGACGACCCATCGGGACAGCCCCACCTGCATCACCACGCTGCAGCTCGAGCCGGCAGGCGGCTGACGGCCGCGGCGACGGGGTAACGCCTCGGACCGGGCGGCTACCTCGCTGTCAGTGCCCCTCGCGAGAGGTTGCGCCTGCCCACGACCAGCAGAGCATCGTATGGCGCCCGCCAAGCGGCGGGCGCCGTTCAGCGTCGACCGCAGCAGTGCTTGACCTTGCGCCCGCTGCCGCACGGACACGGGGCGTTCCGGCTCGCTGCCCGGCCGGTGCCTACCGCGGCGCAGCGAGCGTCGTCTGCGGTCCCCGAGACCGCCGCCGTGGTGCGGGCGGCCTCGGCCAGGTGACGCATGACGTTCGCGGGCGCACGGCGCTCACGTAGCTCGCGGGCCATGAACCGCATCAGCGGAGCGCTGTGCGTGAAGAAGCGGCGGTAGCCCTCGCAGAGGTAGTTGAGCCCGTCCTCACCGTCGGGCGCGCTACCGATACGGTCCTTCGGGCATCCGCCATGGCACAGCCAGCGGACCTCGCACTCGCGGCACGCCCGCGGCAACGTATCGCGCTTCGCGAGCCCGAAGGCGCGCTGCCGTGGATCGGCCGCCAGCTCGGCCAGCGGACGCTCCGAGAGGTTGCCGAGGTGGTGAGCGGGCTCGACGAAATGATCGCAGGCGTAGACGTCGCCGGTGTGCTCGAGCGCCAGCGCCCCGCCGCAGGTCTCGTCGAAGATGCAGAGCCCGCCCGGGGCGCCGGCGTACGCGCCGAGCGTCACGTCGAAGAGCTGCACGAAGACCCGACCGACATCGCGCCGGACCCATTCATCGAAGACGCTGCTCATGAACGCCCCGTACGCGGCCGCGTCCACCGAGCGCGCCGTGACGGCCCCGGCGGCAGCGGGGCCGTCGGCGCCGGGGCAGGACGCCGAGCCGTTGCCGGGCGCTCGCTCGACGATGGGGATGAACTGCATGAAGCGCGCGCCGGCCTCGTCGCGGAGGAAACGGTACACCTGCAGCGGCGCGTGCTGGTTGGCCGCGTGGACGGTGGTGAGGACGTTGTACTCGACGCCGTATCTCCGTAGCGCCGTGAGTCCGGCCATGACTCGCTCGAAGCTGCCCGCGCCCGCCTTGTCGACACGATAGGCGTCGTGCAGCGCGCGCGGCCCGTCGATGCTGATACCGACCAGGAAGTCATGGTGCCTCAAGAAGCGGCACCAGTCGTCATCGAGCTTCGTACCGTTGGTCTGGATGGTGTTCACCACGCGCCGGCCGGGGGGGCAGTGCTTCCTCTGCAGGGCGACCGCCGCCTCGAAGAAGTCCAGGCCGAGCAGCGTCGGTTCACCGCCTTGCCAGGCGAAGGTCACCTCGCCAGGCGGCTGCGCCGCGAGGTACTCACGCACGTAGCGCTCGAGCGTCTCGCGCGACATGCGGAAACTGCTCCCCGGAAACAGCTGCTCCTTCGACAGGAAGTAGCAGTAGGCGCATTCGAGGTTGCAGATGGCACCGACCGGCTTCGCCATGAGGTGGAACGCCCGCAGCGGCCTCTGGGGCAGTGGTGCCCGCTCCGGACTCAGCGCCCGCTCCGGA
>SKMG01000010.1 GCA_007121175.1 Trueperaceae bacterium
GGCAGCGTAGGCGGCTGTGGGCCTCGCTGGGGCTGCTGCTCGGTGCGCTGGTCGCGGCCGCGGCGGTGGGCGTCGGCGGCACGTACGTCACCTGGCTCTTCGTACCCGAGGCGCCCCCCTATATCGGCCTCGTCTTCGGCGTCTTCGCCCTCGTCGCCCTCCTGAGCGCCATCGCGAGGCGATACCAGTGGATTATGCCCTGGTACTACTTGCTGCCGGCGATGCTCTTCCTGCTCACGTTCACGGTCATGCCGATCGGGCTCACCGTGTTCCTGGCGCTCACCGACTACGCGGGAGCGCGCAACAACCAGCTCAACCCGACCACCGAGACGGCCATCGTCGCGGCCGACGGCGCGCGCATCGAGGTCACCGACATCCGCGGGCTCAACTGCGCAGTCCTCCACCGCGGCTGCCAGGACGTGCGCGCCCGGCTCTACGCCAGCGGAGAGTTCGAGACCCAAGCGGTCTCGTTCGAGGGCACGACCCTGGTCGTCGACCCGGCGCCGCCGACCGACCGGTTGGTGACGTCGGTCGAGTTCGAGCTCGTCGACTTCGGCTTCCGGGCCGAGTTCCCGGTGGTCTCCGTCGTCGGCAACGTCATCGAGCTGGGCAGGCCACCGCCCGGGCCCGTCGACCTCGAGGAGATCGCGCTGAACTTCGAGCGGGTCCGCCTCGAGCGCCGGATCGTCGACGTCGACGGCGACGTGCTCACGCTCGACGAGCCTCTGCCCGTGGGCCTCGAGTACACCTCGGTCGCGCGCTACAACGACTTCAGCTTCATCGGGCTTCGCAACTTCCGCACCATCCTGGCTCAGGCCAACCGCTCGCTGATCCCAGTGTTCACCTGGAACGTCTCGTTCGCCCTCATCACCGTCATCCTCAACATCGCCTCCGGCGTGCTCCTGGCGGTGCTGCTGAACGACCGCAACCTGCGCCTGCGAAATCTGTACCGCACGCTGCTGATCCTCCCGTGGGCACTACCCGGCATCATCACCATCCAGGTGTGGCGGGGCTTCCTGAACAGCAACTTCGGGACGATCAACCGGATGCTGGCACTGCTCGACCTGCCCGTGCTCGACTGGCTCGGCGATCCGACCTCCGCGAAGGTCGCCGTGCTGGTGGTGAACCTATGGCTGAGCTTCCCGTTCATGATGACCGCGACGCTCGGCGCGCTCTCGGCGATCCCTGACGAGCTCTTCGAGGCCGCCCGCATCGACGGCGCTTCGGCCTGGCAGAGCTTCTGGCGCGTCACCGCGCCGCTGCTGCGCATGGCGCTCGTGCCCATCGCGCTCACCTCCTTCGCCTTCTCCTTCAACAACTTCAACGTCATCTTCCTACTCACCGACGGCGGTCCGGCGTATCCGGGCGGCACTTCGACCGCGAGGGCGACCGACATCCTCATCTCCTGGGCCTACAACGAGGCGTTCCGCTCGCAGGGCGGTTTCGCCTACGGTCTCGGCTCGGCGATCTCGCTCTTGATCTTCGTCATCACGATCGCGATGAGCCTCATCAACTTCCGCGTCACCGGGGCGCTGCGCGAGGAGTCGCGCACATGAGGAGGCTCTGGCACGTTCCCCCCGTCCTGCTCGCACTCCTCCTGCCCGCGACCGCGTTGGCGCAGGTCGAGCGCGGGCGTTTCCTGGTGATCCCGTACGGCTGGGCCTGGGCGCTCTTGGGCCTCGCCGTGATCGCCGCCGCCGTCGCGGCAATCGCCTACCTCTACGGACGCCTCACGAAGCCGGGCCGGGCGCTCCGCTACGCGCTGGTGTCGCTCAAGCACGTCTGCATCTGGATCGCTATCTTGGTGACGGTCTACCCCATCGTGTACTTAGTGGCGGTCTCCTTCAACCGCAGCACGTCGCTCGCGACGGTGCCGCCACGTACCGGCAACCTGCTGCTGCAATCGGGCGTGCTGCCGGACCCGGCCAACTTCTCGCTCATCCAGTACCAGCGGGTGCTCAGCGAGACTCACCTCGACGGCTACCAGTGGGCGTTGCTGGCGCTCTCGCTGGCCGCGCTGCTGGTGTTCCTCGTCGCGCAGCTCGTAGCGGCCCTGTCGCGCGGCGCTCGCCCGCCGATCGGCAGGTACGCCGGCTGGACGGTCCTCCTCGCGAGCGGCGTGCTGATCATCAGCATCACACCCGATCAGTTCTACGCCCTCGGTCCCGAGGGCCAGCGTATCCGATCGTCGACGACCGGCATGATGGTGCTCTACATCCGCAATACGCTGCTGGTATCGGGCATGACGGGGCTGTTCGCAGTGATGATCAGCACCACCGCGGGCTACGCCTTCGCACGCATGCGCTTCGAGGGCCGCTACCAGACGCTCATGATCTTCGTGTTCGTGCAGATGTTCCCCGGGTTCATGGCGCTGGTCGCCATCTTCTACCTGATGAACTACCTCGGACTCCTGAACACCTATCCGGGGCTGATCCTGGCGTACTCGGGCGGCGCGATCGCCTTCTCGTCGTGGATCTTCAAGGGCTATCTGGAGTCGATCAGCCCCAGCCTCGAGGAGGCCGCCATGGTCGACGGCGCTACGCGCTGGGGCGCCTTCTGGCGGGTGATCCTGCCGATCAGCACGCCGATGCTGCTGTTCATCTTCCTGCTGCAGTTCATCGGGACCTACTCCGAGTTCTTGCTGGCCAACGTGCTGCTGACCAGCAACGAGCTCTGGACGGTCGGCCTCGGCCTGCGGGCGATGGCCTCCGACGCGTTGACGACGCAGTGGGGCCTGCTCGCCGCCAGCGCGATCCTCGGGAGCCTCCCCATCCTGATCATCTTCTACACCTTCCAGAATGCCTTGACCGGCCAGTACACCGCTGGGGGCGTCAAGGGCTAGCCGCACCCGCCGGCGGTCGGCTCTATAACCGAGCGCTCTGGACATGCGGCCACCAAATCGCTAGCGTGGGAGCAGGGCGCACGGGTCCGGCGGCGCTCGGGCACCGAAGGGGGAGCGGCGGGATGACGGAGCCGCACGCGACGAGTCGAGGTCGATCGGTGGACAAGGACGGGACTGCACGACCGCGTCGTCGCGTCGATGGTGACACGAACGGCGATGGGAGCGGCCGGCTCCTGCGGAGCGCCGAGACGATCCGCGACATGCTGGTGCAGATGCCGGTGGGCCTGGTGGTCGCTGAGGCGCCGAACGGCGACATCGTGATGGTCAACGACGAGGCCGAGCGCATTCTCGGGCGCCCGTTGATCCCGGCACGGGACAGCGCCGCCGACGAGGGCTGCGGCGCGGTCCGCGGCGACGGGACTCCGTACCGCGCCGACGAGCTTCCCCTCGCCAAGGCGCTGCGCGGTGAGACCCTCCGCGGCGCGCTGGTCGACTACCGTCGCGGCGACGGCAGGACGATCCAGCTCGGCGTGAACGCCGCTCCGCTCTACGACGATGACGATCGGATCATCGGGGCGGTCACGATCTTCGTCGACGTCACCGACCAACGCGCCGACGAACAGAGGACCCGCTCGACGCTGGAGCATCTGGTCGCTGCGCGGACGCGCGAGATCACGCTCCGCAACGTCGAGCTCGACCGGCTGAACGACGAGCTCCGCGCGCTCACCGACGGGCTCGAGGAGATGATCCGGCAGCGCACGGCCGAACTCGCGCACCTCGCCCACCACGACCACCTCACCGGTCTGCCCAACCGTATGCTGCTCGTGGAGCGGCTCGAGCGGGCAGTGACCAGCGCCGGGCGCTACGGCCGCAACCTGGCCGTGCTCTTCATCGACCTCGACGGCTTCAAGTACGTCAACGACACGTTCGGCCACGACGCCGGCGACGAGGTCCTCAAGGAGACCGCCCGGCGGCTCGGGGCGAACCTGCGCTCCAGCGACACGTTGGCCCGCCTGTCAGGCGACGAGTTCGTCGTCCTCATCGCGGAGATGAGCCGGCCGGACGACGCCAGCGACATCGCCGAAGCCCTCCTGGCGTCACTCGCCGAACCGTATGCCGTGCACGGCGATCAGGTGGCGCTCAGCGCCTCGATCGGCGTGAGCATCTTCCCCCGCGATGCGAGCAGTGCGGCGGAGCTCCAGCAGCACGCCGACATCGCGATGTACCGCGCCAAGGAGTCGGGCAAGAGCCGCGTCAGCTTCTACGGCCCCTCCAATCAGGAGGCCAGCCTGTTCGAAGACCTCTGGACGTGAGCGCCAACGCGGGTCAGCCGGCGCGGGTCAGCCGGCGCGCCCGTGGCCGGCTGTGTCGATCGGTGACGCCACCGCCGCTGCCCACCAAGGCCGGGCTCGCGCCGCCCGCCGCTCCGGCGCCGCCACGGCAGGCGGTACCCTGACGCATGGAGCTCGCCGTCGCCCGCAGACTTGCGCTCGAGTTGATGCAGCAGCACGGGGTGGGCGATTGGAGCTTCGCCTTCGACAACGCCAAGCGCCGGCTGGGCAGCTGCCGCTACTCGCAGCGCACGCTGACGCTCTCGGGCCCGCTCACGCGCCTCAACGACGAGGCGGTGGTGCGCGACACGATCTTGCACGAGATCGCACACGCGCTCACGCCGGGCGCCGGCCACGGGCTGCGCTGGCGTGCCGTGGCTCAGCGCCTCGGCGCCGCGCCGCGCTCCTGCGTCGAGGCGGGCGCTATCGCCGTGCCTCCCGCACCGTACGCCCTGGTCTGCGACGGCTGTGGGGCGCGGCTCCCGCGCTACCGCCGCCCGCGCCGCCGCTTCGTGTGCCGCGGCTGCTTCGAGCGGCATCGGCGCGGCCTCGGTCCGCGCCCGCAGCCGTTGCGGGTGGTCAGCTCACCGCGCGAGCGGCCCGGACCGTAGCGCGCGTCACGTCGCCGGATCCGGCGCCGGCCGCGGCAGCGTCTCGGGCACCGCCCAGGTGAAGACGACGGCGGCCCCGAACCCCAGTGCCGCGATCACCAAGGTGGCGCTCGCCAGCGTGATCAGATCGGCGATCGCCCCGACCGCCACCGGGCCGCCCATGCCGCCGGCGTCGCCGATCAGCCGCCACACGCCCAAGAACTCACCGACGGTGTCGCGCGGCGCCAGATCGGCTCCCAGCGTCATCATCGTGCCCGCCCCGATTCCGTTACCGAAGCCGATCACCGCTCCGGCCAGCGCGAGGCCGCCGAAGCCGCCGGCGAGCGGAACCAGCAGCATGCCGAGCGCCTGGATCGTGAAGCACGGCACGATCGCGTACTTGCGTCCGAACCGGTCCATGAGCATGCCAGCGAGCGGGAACAGCGCCACGTCGAAGGCCGCGGCGATCGACAGGACCCAGCCGACCGCCTGCACGTCGAGACCCAGCGCCACGGCGCCGTAGAGCGGCAGGACGATCTTCCGACCGGAGCGGATCGTCTGCGCCATCACGAAGCCCGTCCCGGTCACCAGCAGCAGCCGGCGCTGCTCCACCAGGACCTGCCGCAACGCCGCGCGGTGACCGAGCCGCTTGCGCGGTTGCCGCTCGGCGGCCGAGCGGGGCTCCAGGAACGCCGCGCACAGCGCGAAGGCGACCACGGACACGAGACCGAAGGCCAGGAAGGCCGCCGCAAAGCCGAACGTTGCCGCAATCACGCCGCCCAGCGCCGGGCCCAGCAGCAAGCCGATGCGTTGTGCCCCGCCCGCCGCGGCGATGGCCCGCCCGCGCGTCTCGCTGCGGATCGACTCGGTCAGGTAGGCGTGGCGCGACAGTCCCCACATCGCTGCTCCGATGCCGGCCGTCAGCCGCAGCCCCACCGCCGCGCCCACGGTGCCGAACAGCGGGATCGCAGCGACCGACGCGCCCACCAGGCCGACGCCGACCAGCATGACGGTCTTGCGATCGAGGCGGCGTAGCAGCGATCCCGCCGGCACGTCGCCGAGCAGCATCCC